>JAXDPC010000364.1:0-4558 GCA_034668525.1 Sphingomonadales bacterium | reverse complement strand
GCCGACCCTGGCCGGGGGAACCGAAGCCATCACCAGGGCTATGCTGAGCGCGATCATGGCCGCCGCCCCGACGCCCTGCAGCGCGCGGCTCGCGATGAGGAACGGCAGGCTCGGCGCCAGTCCGCCGAGCAGCGCCGACGCGGTGAACAGCGCGACCCCGCCGATCAGCACGCGGCGGCGCCCGAGACTGTCGCCGAGGCGGCCGGCGCCGACGATGAAGGCGGTGAGCGCGAGCAGATAAGCGAGGACGACCCACTTCACCTCGCCGAACGAGGCGCCCCACGTCTCTGCCAAGGTCGGCAGTGCGACGTTGGCGATGCTCGTGTCGAGCGAGGGAAGAAGCATCGCCAGCGACAGGGCGGGCAGCAGCCAGCGTGTCGGTTTCGGATGCTCGATGTCCATGGATCAATGCATAGCCGCGGGTCCCGAATGGCGAAATGCGCACGATTTGCAGGTTATTCGTGCATATGACGCCCTACATCGATAAAACCGGACGATGGCGCGGCCCGATCTCAACCTGCTCACGACTCTCGACGTGCTGCTGCACGAAGGCAGCGTCGCGCGGGCGGCGCGGCGGTTGCGGCTCAGCCCCTCGGCGATGAGCCGGGCGCTGGCGCGCCTGCGCGCCACGACCGGCGATCCGTTGCTGGTGCGGGCCGGGCGCGGGCTGGTCCCGACCCCGCGTGCCATGGAGCTCCGGAAGCGGGTCGGCGAGGCGGTCCGCGAGGCCGAAGCAGTGCTGACCCCTGTCGGCGTGCCCGACCTCACCGGTCTCGTCCGTACCTTCACCCTCAGGGCCAGCGAAGGCTTCGTCGAGAATTTCGGCCCCGATCTCATCGCCCGCCTGGCGGCGGAAGCACCGGGCGTGCGGCTCCGCTTCGTGCAGAAGACCGACAAGGACAGCACCGCCCTGCGCGAAGGGACCGTCGATCTGGAAACGGGCGTGGTGGGGATTGCGACGAGCCCCGAGGTGCGGACGCAGGGGCTCTTCCGCGACCGGTTCGTCGGGGTGGTCCGTAGCGGGCATGACCTCAGCGGGATCGAGATCAGTCCGGCGCTTTACGCCGCCGGCCGGCACATATCGGTTTCACGCCGGGGCGAAGCCAGCGGCCCGGTCGACGAGCAACTCGCGCTGCTTGGTCTGAAGCGGGAGGTCGTCACTATCGTCGCCGGATTTGCGACGGCGCTGGCGCTCGCGCGCGCGACCGATCTCGTCGCCACAGTCCCCGAGCGCCACACCGGCCGGCTTCGCGAGGGCATGCACAGCTTCGCCCTTCCGCTCGCCATGCCCGGGATCACCGTGGCGATGCTCTGGCATCCGAGACAGGATGCCGATCCCGCGCATCGCTGGCTGCGGGCTTGCCTGCGGGAGGTGTGCGCGGGCTAGCCCGCCCTTGCGGCGACCGGCACGCGGGCGCAGAAGAACCTCCCAAACGACGGGAGTCGGGCCATGGCGGAAGCACGCAAATGGAGGCTTTGGGCGGGAAGGCTGACCCTCCTCGCGGCGGTCCTCAGCATCGGCGGCGCGCTTGCCGCCCTGATCGCCGCTTACGGGAGCGGCCATGAATATTGGCACTTCCGCTCCGGCCTCAAGGCGCTGCGCTACTGCTTCTTCGCGGCAGCCGCGGGCGGGCTGCTGGCTTTGGTCGCGATCTTCCTGAGGCGGCGCGGCGGCGGCCGGCTCGGCCTCCTCAACCTGATCGCTTTGCTGGTCTCGCTTGCTTTCTGCTTCTATCTCTACAGCCTCTACCGGACCGCTTATTCGGTGCCGCCGATCCACGACGTCAGCACCAATCTCGTCGATTATCCGCGCTACTACCGGCTGCGGGTGCGCGACGACAATCTCGCCAGCGTCCCCGCCGACCGCCGGCCCGACCTCGCCGCCCTCACCCCGCGCGAGCGCTGGATGGCCTATCACCGCGACGCCTATCGCGACCTCGCCACGCTGCGGGTGCAATGGCCGGTGGCCGAAACGGTCGGCCGCGCCGAACGGCTCGCCCGCGACCGCGGCTGGGAGGTGGTCACGGTCGATACCGGCCAAGGCATATTGGAGGCGGTGGCGACCAGCCGCTTCTTCCGCTTCAAGGACAATATCGTCGTCCGCGTCCGGCCGCTCTCCGCAGGTGGCGGATCGATGGTCGACATGCGCTCGATGAGCCGGGTCGGCGTCAGCGACGTCGGCGCCAATGCGCGGCGGATCCGGGATTTCCTCGCCGACCTGCGCGAGAGCCGCTGAAGCCTAGTCTTGCTCGTTGGCGCGGGCGGCGGCACGGCGCTGCTCGCGCTCGCGCAGCCGCGCCTCGCGGCCGAGCCTGCGCTCCTCTTCGCGGACCTGGCGGCCGCGGCGGCGGTCGGCCTCCGCTTGCGAGGTGGTGACGGCATCGACGCCGGCGCTGGCGGCCTTGACCGGCAGCGAGACGACGTCGACCGCGGTCTCGGCTACCTGCTGGACGACGCAGCCGCCGAGCAGCAGCGGGACGGAAAGGGTGAGTAGGGCGCGCATCCGCCGACTATCTCCTTCAAACCATTGCCAAAGGCTGAATAGCGCAGAATTCCGCCCGTTCTCCCGCGCTCCCGACGTTGTGATTCAGGAGCGAACGTGCTTCATTGCCGGCTCGCGAACAGGGAGGGCATTCATGCAAGACACACCCGAGACACCCGGCAGCGGCGGACCCGATCCGCTTGGCGGGACACCGACTCCCCCGCCCCCGCCCCCGGCCCCGGCCCCGACATCCGGGACGATGCCGCCGATCGGCCGCGCCAAGGGCGTGTTCGAGCGCGCCCGCGACATCCTCATGCATCCGGCCGCGGAATGGCCGATCATCGATCGCGAGCCGGCGACGGTCGGCAGCGTCTTCGTTCCCTACGCGCTGATCCTTGCGGCGATCGGGCCGATTGCCGGCCTGATCGGCGGGCAGCTTTTCGGCATCTCGTTCGGGATGTTCAGCTGGAGCCCGCCCCTGGGCACGGCGCTGGTCTCCGCGTTGATCGGGTACGGCCTGTCACTCGCCATGGTCTTCGTCATCGCTCTCATCATCGACGCGCTGGCTCCAAGCTTCGGCGGCACCAAGAACCAGGTCCAGGCGACGAAGCTCGCCGTCTATTCGTGGACCGCCGCCTGGGTCGCGGGGATCATCAGTCTCATACCGGCGCTTGGCCTCATCGCCCTGATCGGCCTGATCTACAGCCTGTACCTGCTGTATCTCGGCCTTCCGATCCTGATGCGCGTTCCGGCGGAAAAGCATGCGGGTTATGCCGTGGTCGTGATCCTCGCGATCATCGTGCTCTTCTTCATCGTCGGCTACATCGCGATACAGATCACGTGGCGGTTGCTGCTCGGCGGCATGGTGCCCGGAATCGGCGGCTAGAACAGAACCGCTTCGACCTCGCCCGAGAGCGTGCCCGCGACAACCGCGGCGCGCCCCCGGGCGAGGTCCCCGGCCAGATAGCGGTCGCTCGCATAGAAAGGCACGTCGGCGCGGATCGCCCCTTGGGCCCGCGCGAGGGCCGGCGAGGTGCGCAGCGGCGCATGGAAGTCGATGCCCTGGGCGGCGGCGAGCAGCTCGATCCCGACCGTCCCGGCCGCATTGGCGACGATGCGCCGCGCCTTCGCCGCCGCGTGCGTCGCCATCGAGACATGGTCCTCCTGCCCGGCCGAGGTCGGGATGGTGTCGACGCTCGCCGGATAAGCCAGGCTCTTGTTCTCGCTGACCAGGGCCGCGGCGGTCACCTGCGCGATCATGAAGCCGGAATTGACGCCGCTGTCCTCGACCAGGAAGGGCGGCAGGCCGCTCATCTTCGGATCGACCAGCACGGCGGTGCGGCGCTCCGAGATCGAGCCGACCTCGCACAGCGCGATCGCCAGCATGTCGGCCGCGAAGGCGACCGGCTCGGCGTGGAAGTTGCCCCCCGACAGCGCCTCCTCGCCGAACAGCAGGGGATTGTCGGTGGCGGCATTGGCCTCGATCCCGAGGGTGCGCGCGACCGCGCGGAGGAGATCGAGCGCCGCCCCCATCACCTGCGGCTGGCAGCGGAAGCTGTAGGGGTCCTGCACCCGCGCGCAATCGGCGTGCGAACCGAGGATCTCGCTTCCTTCCATCAGCTCGGCGAGGACGCGCGCGACATCGATCTGGCCCGGCTGGCCGCGGGCGGCGTGGATGCGCGGATCGAAGGCGGCGGCGCTGCCCTTCAGCGCGTCGGTCGACAGCGCGCCGGCGACGACCGCCGACCCGAACACGCGCTCGGCCGCGAACAGGGCGTCGAGGGCGATCGCGGTCGAGACCTGCGTCCCGTTGATCAGCGCGAGACCTTCTTTGGGGCCGAGCGTCAGCGGCTCCAGGCCGAGACGCTGCAGCGCCTCCGCGGCCGGGAGCGCGGTGCCGCCCAAAGCGACGTCGCCGACTCCGATCAGAGCCGCCGCGAGATGGGCGAGCGGGGCGAGATCTCCGGAGGCGCCGACCGAGCCCTGCGACGGGATCACCGGCAGCGCACCCGCGTCGAGCATCGCCAGCAGGCGCTCGACCAGCACGGGGCGGACGCCCGAATGGCCGCGCGCGAG
>JAXDPC010000363.1:0-4055 GCA_034668525.1 Sphingomonadales bacterium | reverse complement strand
AGAGCTTCGGGCGCGAGAAGAACGAGGGGACGAAGCTTTTCCAGCTGACCGGCCACGTCAACAAGCCGTGCGTAGTCGAAGAATCGATGTCGATCCCGTTCCGCGAGCTGATCGACAAGCATGCCGGCGGCATCCGCGGCGGCTGGGACAATCTCCTCGCCGTCATCCCGGGCGGCTCGTCCGTGCCGCTGGTGCCGGCCGGGCAGATCATCGACGCGCCGATGGATTTCGACGCGCTGCGCGACCTCCAGTCCGGCCTCGGCACCGCCGCGATCATCGTCATGGACAAGTCCACCGACGTGGTGAAGGCGATCGCGCGCCTCAGCTATTTCTACAAGCATGAGAGCTGCGGCCAGTGCACCCCCTGCCGCGAGGGCACCGGCTGGATGTGGCGGGTGATGGAGCGGCTCGTCGAAGGCAATGCCGAGATTCGCGAGATCGACCTGCTCTGGGACGTCACCAAGCAGGTCGAGGGCCACACCATCTGCGCGCTCGGCGACGCCGCCGCCTGGCCGATCCAGGGGCTCATCCGCCACTTCCGCCCCGAGCTCGAAAGGCGGATCCGCGAACGTCGGGCGCCGACGCTGGAGGCGGCGGAATGAAGCGCCTGAGGGCGATCCTGCTCGGCGCGGCGCTGACATCCGCTCCCGCGGCAGCGCAGGACGGGCGTGTGTTGGCTGCGCAGGCTCATGATCAGACCGGTCGGGAGCCGCTCGTGGATCCGGTCCGAACCCACGCTTATGCGATCTGCCTTGCGGATCGCCATTGGGGCGCGCACCTGCTTGCCGAGCTGCCGCACAGCCGGGGCGAGAGCGCGATCCTCGCCGGGCTGCGCTACGGCGCCACCACGTGCCAGCCGAGCAACCGGGCCCTGACGGTCGGTTCCCGTTTCATCCGGGGCGGGGCGGCCGAGTTTCTGCTCGAGCACCCGCAACGCCGCTTCCGCCTGCGTCCCTTCGCGATGCCGACGAACGCGGCTCTGCAAGAGCTCGACGCGAACGTCCGGGCGTCGGTGATCTTCATCCAGATCGGCGAGTGCGCAGCCCGGGCCAATCCGGCCGGCGTCGTCGCCTTGCTCGCCGCCGAGGTCGGAAGCCCCGAGGAGCGGGCCGCTCTGGCCAATGTCGTCCCGGCCATCGGGGGCTGCGTTCCGAGCGGCCTCAGTTTCCAGATGCCGCCGCTGCAAATCCGCGCCTATCTGGCCGAAGGCGCCTTCCGCAACGCGCAGGCGGATCGGGCGAGGACGGCGCGGTGAGGGGACTGGCGACCGCACTGGCGGCCGGGCTGCTGATGGCCCCTGCCGCCGCCGCCCAGGACACTGGAAGCATCATTCCCAGCCGGGGGCGGCCGGCGTCGCCGGAGGGAGGGGAGGACAGCGCGGAAGCGCAACGCATTCTCGTCGTCTTCAGCCGCTGCGTCGTCCTGCGCAATCGCCGGGGCGTCGAGCGTTTTCTCGCGTTGATCCCGGGATCGCCCGACTGGAGTCGGGCGGGGGCGCGCATCGCGACCTCGGATTGCCTTTACAACGGGCAATTGCGCTTCCAGCCGCCGATGTTCAGAGGCGCGCTCTACGAGGCGCTCTATCGGATTGATTTCCGCGCGCGGCCGATCCCCGATCTCGCCGCGGCCCCGGCCGTCGATTATGCGGGAGCGGACACCGCATCGCTGAACGAGACCCAGCGGGGCTGGGTGGCGTTGCAGAGTTTCGCCGATTGCGTGGTTCGCGCTGCGCCATCGGCGGCGCGGGCGCTCGTGCTGAGCGGAATCGGCGCCTCCGAGGAACGTCGCGCCTTCGCTCTGGTGACGCCTGCTCTCGGCCCGTGCCTCGTCGCAGGCGTCGAGCTGCGCTTCAGCCGCCCGGTTCTGCGCGGCCTCATCTCGGAAAGCCTGTACCGGCTGACGGCCGCCGCGGTCCGAGGCTCCTCGGCGGCTTCGGGAACGTCTTGAAATGGGCCGTAAAGTCGATGGCCGGGATCACGGACGCACGATAGAGAGACTGCACGTTCAAACCTTGGAGGCTGCAGAATGAAACGGTTGATCATCATGCTCACCGGCGTTGCGCTGGCAGCATCTCCGGCTTTGGCTCAGCGCATCCAGCCCCGGGGTCCATCGGGCCCCGAGCCGGCGCCGACCGCTGAATCCGTCCGCGCCAATTTCGCTTATGCGAGCTGCCTCCTCCGCAGCAATCGCACGACGCCGCGGATTCTCGCTCTCGTCCCGAACACCCCGGAGGAGCAGCGCAGCGCATTCGGCGTGGTGATGTTGACCACCTCCTCGTGCGAGGGCAGCGGGCGCCGGGCTCCGACCTCGCGGATCGCCCTGCGCGGCATGATCGCCGAGCTTTTGCTCGAGCGCGATTTCGACGTCGCGAGCGGCCGCCGCCTCGACAGCGCGGTCCGCCGCTTCGACATGCCGACGGTCGCCGCCGCCCAGCGCCTCAGCCCAGAGGCGCAGGCCTCGCTGACGATGATCGTGATCGCCGAATGCGCGGTGCGGGCGAACCGCGAAGGCGCCGCGCGGCTGTTCGCGACCAATCCGGTGACTCCGGAGGAGCGCGCCGCCTTCACCGCGCTGGTCCCGGCGATCAGCGGCTGCATCCCGCAGGGAGCGAATCTCTCGATCCAGCCGCGCCAGATGCGCGGCTATCTCGCCGAGGGCGCCTATCGCGTCCTCGCCGCGGCGCCTGCCGGGAGCTGACATGCCGAAGGTGAAGGTCGACGGCGCCGAGATCGAGGTGCCGCAGGGGGCGACGGTGCTCCAGGCCTGCGAGCTCGCGGGCAAGGAGATCCCGCGCTTCTGCTACCATGAGCGGCTGTCGATCGCCGGCAATTGCCGGATGTGCCTGGTCGAGGTGAAGCCGGGGCCGCCCAAGCCGCAGGCGAGCTGCGCGCTGCCGGCTGCGGAAGGGCAGGAGATCTTCACCATGACCCCGCTGGTCAAGACGGCGCGCGAGGGGGTGATGGAGTTCCTGCTCATCAACCACCCGCTCGATTGCCCGATCTGCGACCAGGGCGGCGAATGCGATCTCCAGGACCAGGCGATGGCCTATGGCCGCGGCCACAACCGCTTCGCCGAGAACAAGCGCGCCGTCACCGACAAATATATGGGGCCGATCGTCAAGACGAGCATGACGCGGTGCATCCAGTGCACGCGCTGCGTGCGCTTCGCCGAGGAAGTCGCCGGGGTCGAGGAGATCGGCGCGATCGGGCGCGGCGAGAATATGGAAATCACCTCCTATCTGGAAGGCGCGGTGACGTCCGAGCTTTCCGGCAACGTGGTCGATCTCTGCCCGGTCGGGGCCTTGCTCTCCAAGCCCTACAGCTTCGAGGCGCGGCCCTGGGAGATGCGCAAGATCCCGGCGATCGACGTCATGGACGCGGTCGGCACCAACATCCGCCTCGACACCCGCCTCAGGGAGGTGATGCGGGCATTGCCTCGCCTCAACGAGGAGGTCAACGAGGAATGGGCGCACGACAAGACGCGGCACTGCGTCGACGGCCTGCTGCGCCGCCGGCTCGACCGGCCCTGGGTGCGGCGCGACGGGCGGCTCGAGGAAGCGCCGTGGGAAGACGCCTTCGCCCTCATCGCCGAGCGGTTGGCCGGCGCCGGGACAGGCGAGGTGGCGGCGATCGCCGGCGACCTCCAGGAGCTCGAATCCATCTACGCGATGAAGGCGCTGCTCGGTCGCATCGGATCGTCCCTGCACGAATGCCGCCAGGACGGCGCGCTGTTCGACGTCTCGCACCCCGCCGCCTACCGCTTCAACTCGACCATCGCCGGCATCGAGGATTCCCGGGCGATCCTGATCGTGGGCGCGAACCTGCGCTGGGAAGCGCCGCTGGTGAACACCCGCATCCGCAAGGCGGTGAAGCGCGGCGCCAGAATCTTCGCGATCGGCCCCGAGGTCGACCTCACTTACCCGGTCACCTGGCTCGGCGACGATCTTTCTCTCCTCGCAAAGCTTCCCAAAGACGTGAGCGAAGCTTTTGACGGCGCGGAGAATCCTGCGCTCATCGTCGGCATGGGGGCACTACGGGCGTCCGGCGCTTATGAGG
>JAXDPC010000362.1:0-10084 GCA_034668525.1 Sphingomonadales bacterium | reverse complement strand
GAGGTGCGCGCCCGGCTCGACGAGGATGTCGCGCCAGCGCAGCACGTCGTCGCCGATCAGATTCTCCATCTCGATCCGCGGCGCCCTCAGCGCCGTCGCGCCGAGGGGCAGGCCGCAGATCGCGCGGATATGGTTCTCGAACTGCGAGGTGGCGGCGCCCTCGATCGTCCAATGGCCGCTGTTGTGGACGCGCGGGGCCATTTCGTTGAACACCGCCCCGCCCTCGGCCGCGAAATATTCGAGCGCCAGCATGCCGACATGGCCGAGCGCGTCGGCGATCCTTCGGGCGAGCGCTTCGGCCTCGCGGATATGCTCGCGCAGATCGTCGTCGGCAGGGACGACGCAGCGTTCGAGGATGCCGTGCGCGTGGACGTTGCGCGGTGCGTCCCAGACCGTCGTCTCGCCGTCGCTGCCGCGGCAGAGCAGGATCGAGAATTCGGCCCGGAAGCGGACGAAGCTTTCGAGCACCGACGGCGCGCCCCGCAATGTTTCCCACGCGGCGCCGGCGTCGCCTGGGGCGGTGATCCGCGCCTGGCCCTTGCCGTCGTAGCCGAAGCGACGGGTCTTGAGGATCGCGGGCGTCCCCATCCGCTCCAGCGCCGCCTCGAGGCCGGCGCGATCGTCGACCGCCGCGAAGGGCGCCGGCCGCCCGCCGAGGCCGGCCACGAACTCCTTCTCGACGAGCCGGTCCTGCGCGATCTCGAGCGATCGCCGGGGCGGGTAGAGTGCCGTCTCGCCGGCGAGAACGGCGAGCGGGCCGGCGGCGATATTCTCGAATTCGTAGGTGGCGACGTCGACCGAGGCGCCGAAGCGTGCCAGCGCCGCCTCGTCGGCATAGTCGCCGCGGGTGAACAGGGCCGAGACCTCGGCCGCCGGCGGCAGCGCCGCGTCGGGCGCGTAGACATGGCATTTGTAGCCCAGCCGCGCCGCGGCGATCGCGAGCATCCGGCCGAGCTGGCCGCCGCCCAATATGCCGATGGTCGAGCCGGGCGCCAACGCCATCAGGAACTCGGGCTCATTCGCGGCAGCTCATTCGGGCAGCTCGCCGACGCCGTCCGTCTGCCGCGTCCGCCAATCGTCGAGCTTGGCCGCCAGATGTTCGTCGGCGACGGCGAGAATGGCGACCGCGAGCAGGGCCGCGTTGACCGCGCCCGCTTTGCCGATGGCGAGCGTCCCGACCGGAATCCCGGCCGGCATCTGCGCGATCGAAAGCAGGCTGTCGAGGCCGGCCAGCGTCTTCGATTCGACCGGCACGCCGAGCACCGGCAGGCGGGTCATCGACGCCGCCATTCCGGGCAGATGCGCCGCCCCGCCGGCGCCGGCGACGATGACTCGCAGGCCGCGCGCGGCGGCGCCTCTCGCATATTCGTACAGCCGTTCGGGAGTGCGATGGGCCGAGACGATTTTGGTTTCGTGCGCCACGCCGAATTCGGCGAGCATCTCGGCGGCGTGGCGCATCGTCGCCCAGTCGGAGCGGCTGCCCATGATGATGCCGACGAGGGGCCCGTTCTCAGCCATGCCGCCCCTTAGACGGCGCCCGCGGGGCAGGCAAATCGGACAAATGGATTTTCGCCAAGCGTTAACCGTTCCGCGATAGGGTGAGCCGGCCGAGGAGGGATCAATGGCGACGCAACCCAATGTCGAGGCCGATGCCGCAGCGAGCTATGAAGGGCTCGCCGACGAGAACGCATTGCTCAGGGCCTCGCTCGCCGAGATGCGCGGGCGGCTCGAGGAGCTCGAGCACCTCGCCGACACCGACACGCTGACGCCGCTGCCCAACCGCCGCCGCTTCCTGCGGGAGCTGGAGCGGGTGGTGAGCCAGTCCGCCCGGCACGGCACGCCGGGCGCCGTTCTCTATATCGATTTGAACAGCCTGAAGCGCGTCAACGACCGCCACGGCCATATTGGCGGCGACGCCGCCCTGATCCACGTCGCGCGGCTGCTCCAGGGCCTGATCCGCTCCACCGACGTGGTGGCGCGGATCGGCGGCGACGAGTTCGGCCTGATCCTCGACCATCTCGACCACAACAGCGCGATCGAGACGGCGGAGCGCATCGCGCGCTGCATCGCCTCCTCGCCGGCCGATCTCGGCGGCGTCCAGGTCTCGCTCGAGGCCGCGATCGGCGTCGCCACCATCCTTCCCGGCGACAGCGCCGAGGACGTGATCGCGCGCGCCGACCGCAACATGTACCGGGCCAAGACCGACCGCTAACGGTCCTTCAGGTAATAGCGATCGCACTCCGACAAATCGTCGCCGAGCTCGTAGACGATCGGCTGCCCCGTCGGGATTTCGAGACTGGTGATCTCGTCGTCCGGAATTCCGGAAAGGTGCTTCACCAGCGCCCGCAGGGAATTGCCATGCGCGGAGATGAGCACCCGCCTTCCATCGCGTAACGCCGGCGCGATCCGCTCCTCCCAATAAGGGAGCACGCGCGCGATCGTGTCCTTGAGGCTCTCCGTCCGGGGCACTTCGATGCCCGCGTAGCGGCGGTCGCCGGAGAGGTCGTAGGGGCTGCCCTCCTCCATCGGCGGCGGCGGCACGTCGAACGAGCGCCGCCAGATCTGGACCTGTCCGGCGCCGTGGCGGGCTGCCGTCTCCGCTTTGTCGAGCCCGGTGAGGCCGCCATAATGGCGCTCGTTCAGCCGCCAGTGCTTCTCGACCGGGAGCCACAGCCGGTCCATCTCGTCGAGGGCGAGGTGGAGCGTCTTGATCGCCCTCTTCTGGACGCTGGTGAAGCAGAGGTCGAAATCGAGCCCGCGCTCCTTCATCAGCGCCCCCGCCGCCCGCGCCTCCTCCGCGCCCCTGGCGGTGACGTCGACGTCCCACCAGCCGGTGAACCGGTTCTCCAGGTTCCAGGCCGATTGCCCGTGGCGGATCAGGACGAGATTGGACATCGGTGGCTCCGCCGCGCCTCAGCGGCCGGCATCGGGCCAGCGGACCCAGAAGCTGGCCGTGCTCGCAATCGGGGCGCGCCGCCGATCCCGCGCCGGCTCGAAGGCGAGGCCCCGGAGCCGGTCGCAGACCCCGCGGTCGAAGCTGTCGTCGAAGGTCGCTTCGCGGAGCGTGCAGGCGGTTACCGATCCTTCCGCGCTGACGGCGAGCACCCCGGAGACGGTGCTCACCCCCGGCGGGCGCGGCGTCGCCGGGGTGATTCCGATCGTGGCCGCGTCGATCGGCCGCGAAGGGTGCGCGATCTGCGCGATCTCCGGGTCTCCTGGCCTGAACATGGTCATGCTCGGCCGGGCGACCAGCTGGTAGCGCGTCACGCCGGTCACCGTGCCGCCGCGGCGGCGTCCATTCGAGTCGAGCGCCGGATGGAAGATCGCGTAGCGGATCACGTGCGGACAGGCATGGTTGTCGAGCGAAGCGTTTCCGCTCCGTTCGATGACGGCGCAGCTTCCCGGCCGTCCGCTGCCGTCGATCTCGAGGCGGAGCCGGACATTGCCTTCGGCCCGGGCAGCGAAAGCGGGCGCGGGATAGCGGCCGGTCTGCAGCCGCTCGCCGTGATGGCCGGTCTCGACCCGGCGGTAGAGCTCGGGATCGGGCTCGGCCGGATTCTCGAGATGGAAGGAGATGACCGGGTGGTAGGCGCTCGGTCCGATGCGCGTGTCGCGGCCGAAGAAGGGTGGCTGCTGGGCGGCCGCGGCGACCGCAAGCAACAGGGCAGCCATCAGCTCCTCGCCCCCTCCAACTTCGGCAGGATCGCGTGCAGCGCGTCGAGGCAGGAGCGGGCGAGGTGGCGGCAGCGCTCGGGCGACCAGCCGTAGACCGGGTCGGGCAGGTCGTCATTGTCCTTGAAGGGCATCTCCAGCGTCATCGAGACTGCGCCGAAGCGCTCGGCGAGCTGGGCCGTCGACATCGAAAGATTGGCCTGCCCCGGGCCCGGGATTTCGTAGCCCTTCTCGGTCTGGAAGTCCGGCGTGGCGCGGACCAGCGCCTCGGAAAAGGCGTCGAACAGCGCCTGCTTCTCCTTCTTCCAGCCGGGAATGCCTTCGAAGCCGGCGAGGAAATTGCCGGGAATCGCCTCGTCGCCATGGACGTCCATGGCGAAGTCGACGCCGGTCTTCTCCATCTCGGCGAGCACGTGGAAGACCTCCGGGCTGCGCTCCGCGGTCGGCGCGTGCCATTCCCGGTTGAGGTTCACGCCGATCGCGTTGGTGCGGAGGTGGCCGCGCTTCGATCCGTCCGGATTCATGTTGGGGACGACGTGGAAGGTCGCCTTTTCGCGCAGCCGCCGCGAGACCGGGTCCGAATCGTCGAGCAGCCGCTCGAGCGCCCCCTCCATCCAATATTCGGCCATGCTCTCACCGGGGTGCTGGCGCGCGTAGAGCCAGACCGAGAGCGGCCCGCGCCCGATCCGGAAATAGTCGATCTCCTGGCCGTCGAGCGTGCGGCCGAGCGAGCGGTAGTCGGCCTCGGGATGGCCGGCGATCTCGGCGACGAGATCGTGATGCCGCTCCATCGTGTAGGGCGCGAAATAAGCGAACCAGATGCTGTTCGCCGCCGGAGTGGCGCGGATGGTGAGGATGCCGTCGGCATAAGAAGTGTCCGCCCGCTCCCACTCCTCGCGGTCGCAGGACATGCAGGCCCGGTAATTCTCCCAGCCCAGCGGATAGGCCGCGCCCGCGCAGTTCAGGATACGGATCTCGAGCGCGCGGCCGGCGCCGCCGGTCACCCGGAAGGAGAACCATTGGTAGAAGTCGGACTGGTTGTCCTTGACGATCTCGAGGTCGATCCGGTCGCCCTCGATCCCGACCAGCTTGATGTTGCCGCCGTCGAAGGCGGACGTGACGGAGAGGCTCATCTGACCCTGATAGTGCGGCCCGACTCTCCGGGGAAGTCCCGGAAGAGCGCGGCGGCGAGGCGCTCGACGGTCGCCGGCCGCGGCGTTCCGGCGGCGGTCTCCGTGACCGCCCGGCCCTGCCAGAAGACGCTGCCGTCCGATCGCCGCTGGATGCGGACGTCGAGGAGGGTGGCGACCGCATTGCGGTCGCGGCTGGCGCGGCCGAGGCCGGCGGGCCAGCCGGTCGTCAGCGCCGCGCGCGTGCCCTGGGTCACGGTGATGCGGGCGATCTGCTCCGACGCCGGCCGGTTCATGGCGATCGTGTAGCCGGCCGAAGCCAGCTGGCGCTCGACCGCGTCGGCATAGGCCTGGAATTCCGGATTGTTGCGGTCGGCGAGGTTGGCCGGCTCGACCGCGATCTGGGCGCGGGCGAGCTGCTGGCCGAGATGGGTCCGGTTGACGTCGATGCCGCCTGCGCTCCCGGTGTCGCCGCCGCCGCGTCGGGAGGTCGCGCAACCCGCGAGCGTCAGGGCGATTGCCAGAGCGGTCCCGAGCCTCTTCATCCTGCACCTCGCGCTATGCGTTGAAGACTGTATAGGGCCGTAACGTCTCCGGCGCCCTTTTCGCTGCATCCCCAATCCGAGGACCGATTTCAATGAGCGAATCCGACAGGCCGACGGTGCTGGTGACCGGCGGCGCGGGCTATATCGGCAGCCACGCCGTCCTCGCCCTGCTCGACGCGGGCTGGCGCGCGGTGGTGATCGACAATCTCACCACGGGCTTCGAATGGGCGGTGCCCGAGGGCGCGACCTTCGTTCGCGGCGATATCGCCGACCGTCCCCTCGTCGCCCGTCTCATCGCCGAGCAGGGCATTGGCGCGATCATGCATTTCGCCGGATCGATCGTCGTCCCGGAATCGGTCGAGAAGCCGCTCCAATATTATGAGAACAACACGGTCAAGAGCCGCTCCCTGATCGAAAGCGCGGTCGAGGGCGGGGTCGGGCATTTCATCTTCTCCTCGACCGCGGCGACTTACGGCATCCCCGACGAGGTGCCGGTCAGGGAGACGGCGCGCACCGAGCCGATCAACCCCTATGGCTGGTCGAAGCTGATGACCGAGCGGATGCTCGCCGACGCCGCCGTCGCGCACCCGCTCAATTATTGCGCGCTTCGCTATTTCAACGTCGCGGGCGCCGACCCGCGGGGCCGCTCGGGCCAGTCGACCGCCGGCGCCACCCATTTGATCAAGGTCGCGGTCGAGGCGGCGGTCGGCAAGCGCGGCCACGTCTCGGTGTTCGGCACCGACTACAGGACGCCCGACGGCACCGGCATCCGCGACTATATCCACGTCAGCGACCTCGCCGCCGCCCATGTCGACGCGCTCGAGAAGCTGATCGCCAACCCGGCCGAGAGCCATGTCATGAACTGCGGCTACAGCCGCGGCTTCTCGGTGCTCGAGGTTCTCGACAGCGTCGACCGGGTCGCCAACATGAGGATCGAGCGGCGGATGGAGCCGCGCCGCCCGGGCGATCCGGACGCGCTGGTCGCCGACAATGGCAAGATCCTGGCGACCCTCCCCTGGCGTCCGAAGCGCGCGGATCTCGACGCCATCGTCGCCGACGCGCTCTCCTGGGAGCGCAAGCTGGCGGAGCTGAGGGGATGACGCGCTTCTCGCAGGCCCTCGTCGCCCTCTTCGCGCTGCTTGCCGCGCCGGCGGCTGCCCGCACGCCGCAGCAAGCATTGAACGCGCTGCTCGCGGCGGACCGCGCCTTTTCGGACGTCGCTTCGCAGCGCAGCCTCGGCGCGGCGATGGCGGGAATGCTGGACGAGGATGCGATGATGCCGCTGCCCGACGCTTCGTTCGCGCGCGGGCGGGCGGACGCGCTCAACGCCTTCGCCGCCGGCGGGGCCTTCCGGTCGCGGGGCGGCTGGACGCCGGTGCGGGGCGGGCTGTCCGCCGACGGCAGCCACGGCTTCACCTGGGGCTATACCGAGACAAGCGAAGCGGACGGGAGCGTCGGCCGGGGCAAATATCTGTCCTATTGGGTGCGGCGGCCGCAGGGCTGGCGCGTCGCCGCCTATCGGAGAGTGCCGCGGCCGGAGGGAGAAGTGCCGATGCGGATGCTCCCGCCCGCGCTGCCGGCGCGCCTGCTCTCGGCGCGGCCCTCCGGCGGCGCCGCGCAAAGCCTCGCCGCCGCCGAGCGCGCCTTCTCGGCCGACGCGCAGCGGATCGGCCTGGGGCCGGCTTTCGCGCGCTGGGGCAGCGCCGACGCGATGAACATGGGCCGCGAGCCGGCGGTGACGATCGGCGCCGCCGCGATCGCGGCGCGCATGCCGCAGCAGGCGCCGAGCCGGCTGCGCTGGGGGCCCGATGAAGGCGTGCTGGTGGCGCCGTCCGGCGATCTCGGCGTCACCTTCGGCTGGATCCGCCCGAACGGGACGGTGCCCCAAGGGCAGCCGGCCGCCTTTCCCTTCTTCACCGTCTGGCGGCGGGCCGCGCCGGGCGCGCCCTGGCGCTACGTCGCCGAATAGCATCGCGCTTGACTGCGGGCGCTCTTCTTACTAGGTCGGCGCCTCGCTTTTCCGGCATATCCAATCGGTTTCAAGAGGCAGGGCCGCGCGCCATGAAGATCCGCAACTCGCTCAAATCCCTGAAGTCGCGCCATCGCGACTGCCGCGTGATCCGCCGCCGGGGCCGCACCTACGTCATCAACAAGACCAACCGCCGCTTCAAGGCGCGCCAGGGCTGACGGGCTGCGCGTTGGTCGCGCAGGCCGTCATTGCGAGGAGCGCAGCGACGCGGCAATCCAGAACCAGCGCCTGAGCCGCTGGATTGCTTCGCTACGCTCGCAATGACGCGTCCGTGACGCCTTCCCCAACCGCCGTCGTCTTCGACGTCGGCAACGTCCTCTACGGCTGGGATCCCGAGGCCTTCCTCGCCCGGCAGCTGCCCGACGATGCGGCGCGCCTGCGATTCATCGATGACGTCGGCCTGTGGGCGTGGCACGACAGCCTCGACGGCGGCCGCGCCTTTGACGAGGCGGCCGCCGAGCTCGGCGGCAGATTCCCGGAATATGCCCATCTCATCGCCGCCTGGGGCGAGCGGTTCGGCGAGACGATCAGCGATCCCGTTCCGGGGAGCCGCGAGATCGTGGCCGAGCTGGACGAGCGGGACGTCCCCCTGTTCGCGATCACCAACTTCTCCGCCGATTTCTGGAAGCCCTTCCACGAGCGCGAGCGCGATTTCTTCTCGCGCTTCCGCGACATCGTCGTCTCCGGCGAGGAGAAGCTGCTGAAGCCCGACCCCGCCCTCTATGTCCGCGCGCTCCACCGCTTCGGCCTCGCGCCGGCCGAGGCTTTGTTCGTCGACGACCGCGCGATCAACGTCGAGGGCGCCGAGGCCGTCGGCATGCACGGCCACCTCTTCACCGGCGCCGAGGACCTCCGCCGCCGGCTGGAGGCCGCGGGCCTGCTCTCGCGTCATTGCGAGGAGCGAAGCGACGAAGCAATCCAGTCGGGGACTTGGAAGCCGCACTGGATTGCTTCGCTTCGCTCGCAATGACGGAACCCGGGAGCCGCGCTCGCGCTTCTTACCCTCGATGCGGCAGAGATGGCCTTCCCGATTGTGGCTCGTGCGCCACGGCCAGAGCGCCGGCAACGTCGCCCGCGATCTCGCTTCGGCCTCGGGCAGGCACATGATCGACATCCCGACCCGCGACGTCGACGTGCCGCTCAGCGAGCTCGGCCGGCGCCAGGCCGACGCGCTCGGCCGCTGGTTCTCGGCGCTGCCCGAGGACGAGCGGCCGGAGGTCGTGCTCGCCTCGCCTTATGTGCGCGCCCGCGAGACGGCGGCGCGGATCTGCCATGAGGGCGGAGTCGTGCCGGGCGCCAAGGGCCCGGTGATCGACGAGCGCCTGCGCGAGCGCGAGTTCGGCATTCTCGACCGGCTGACGACCGAAGGGATCCGCCAGCTCCACCCCGATCAGGCCGAGCACCGCGCTCTGCTCGGCAAATTCTATCACCGGCCGCCCGGCGGCGAGAGCTGGGCCGACGTCATCCTGCGCCTGCGCACCGCGCTCGACACGATCAGCCTCCACCACGCCGACCGCAGGGTCCTCATCGTCTGCCACCAGGTGGTCGTGCTCTGCTTCCGCTACATCCTCGAGGAGATGGACGAGGAGGCGGTGCTGAGGGTCGACAAGGAAGGCGACGTGCTCAATTGCGGCGTTTGCGAATATGAGTTCGAGCCGGACGACGAGCGCGAATGCGTGCCGCGGCTGGTGCGCTACAATCTCGCCGCGCCGCTGATCGAGGACGAGCAGGCGAAGGTGACGGCCGAGCCCGACGTCATCACGGGGACGAGATGAGCGGCGTCGAGCTCGACCGGGCGCTGCTCGAGCGCTTCCCCTTGCCCGACCATCCCGAGGAATCGAGCAAGGAGGATCGCGGCCGGCTGCTCGTCGTCGCCGGCAGCCGCGAGCTTGCCGGCGCGGCCTGGCTCGCCGGCATCGCCGCCCTGCGGGCCGGAGCGGGCAAGCTCCAGATCGCGACCGCGGCGAGCATTGCGGTGCAGCTCGGAATCGCGGTGCCGGAGGCGCGGGTGATCGGCCATGCCGAGACCGAGGAGGGCTGCGTCGATCCCGCCGCCGTCGGACCGATCGTCGAATTGGCGCGGCAGACGCAGGCGGTGCTCCTGGGCTGCGGATTGCAGAGCGGGCCGCCGCTGGAGGCGTTGCTCGATGCTTTGCTCGGCTGCGGCGCGCAAGACCTGCCCCTCGTCCTCGACGCGGCGGTGCTCGGCTGCCTCGGTGCGCGGGCGGAGGCGCTGCGGCGCTGGCCGGGCGGAGCGGTCATCCTGCCCCATGCGGGAGAGATGGCGGCGTTGCTCGACTGCAGCCGCGAGGAGGTCGAGGCCGAACCGGAGACCGCGGCACGGCGGGCGGCGGAGACGCTCGGCGTGGTAAGCCTGGTCAAGGGGCCCTTCAGCTACATCGTCGCTCCGGACGGCCGCGCCTTCCGCTTCCGGGGCGGCGGCGTCGGCCTCGCCACGTCGGGGTCGGGAGATACTCTGGCCGGCATCGTCGCCGGCCTCGCCGCCCGCGGCGCCGATCCGCTGACGGCGGTCCTGTGGGGCGTCTACGCCCACGGCGAGGCGGGGCGGATCCTCACCGGGCGGGTGGGACGGGTCGGCTTCCTGGCGAGGGAGATCCTCGACCTGATCCCGGGGATCGTGAACTCCTAGTTCCTCCACATCGCGGAGCGATGGGGAGGTTCCGAGTGCCGCGGGGGGTGGGGCGCTT
>JAXDPC010000361.1:0-4852 GCA_034668525.1 Sphingomonadales bacterium | reverse complement strand
GCGCTCGGCGATGTCGCCGGCGCTCATCCGCCCGCCGCGGAACTTGAGAATCAGCAGGATCTGGCGGCGCGACGGGTGGGCGAGCGCCGCGAAGACGCGGTCGGCCTGCGCGAGCCGCGCCTTCGGGTCAGGCGGCCCCCTGTCGTTATGTGCCAAGGTCGAGCGGGCGGACGAGCGGGAACTCCATCGCCGGCCGGCCGCCCCGCGCCTCGACCAGGGCGCCCATCGGCTCCCACACCGCCATCACCTCGGGCAGCTCGTGCGCGCGGTCGGCCATGCCGGCGCCGGCCCAGCTGAAGATCTCGATGAAGGTCGTGCCCGATTCGGCGTGCGGATCGCCCTTGGCGGGCAGCGCCTCGAAATGCACCGCCGGCGTCTCGGTGACGAGCCCGGCGCCGCGCAGCGCCGGCCAGTGCTTCTTCAGCAGTTCGACGAACGCATCGCGCGCGCCTTCCTTGACCCGGTAGGTGCAGATGACGGTGTTTTCGGTCCATGCCATGGCGATTCTCCCGCTTCAGGAAGATTATTTAGCAGAATTGCTAAATGAGTCCAGCGGCCGCGCGGTGACGGCGGCTTCCGCCGGCGCGGCGGACGTGGCATCCTGCGCCAATGCCGCTCCGCGCGCTCCTGCTGCTGCTTCCGGCCGTCGCCTTCGCCGCTCCGGCAGGCGCGCAGGCGCCGCCCCTCCCCTGCACGAGCGCGGCGAGCAGCATCGACGGGCTCGCGGAGGTCGCCTGCGACTATGACGGCGCCGGGCTGGCCGCGCGGGTGCTCGATCTCTTCAGGCTGCGCGACGGCGGCCTCACGATCGACGCCGTCGAGCGGGCGTTCGGCGTGCCGCGGCTCGGCGCCTCTTATGCCGATCCCTGGAACGCGGACTATGGCGTGCTGCTGCGGCCGGCGCCCGGGCGCGGCGACTGGCAGGTGCTGCTCAACTTCGAGGAAAGCTTCGGGCCCGGCCTCCCCGGCCGCCGCCATTATCTGCGCGGCACCGTCCGGCCGGAACGGATCGATCCGCGCCTCCGCGGCGAGATGCGGCTCGACCTCATGCTCGGCGGAGAGCGCGCGCCGGCCGCCGGCGCGCCGGAATGCCTGCCGCCGGAGCGGCTCGCGGCCGAAGGCGTGCGGCGCGAATGGCGGCGCCGGCCGCCGGAGCCGGTGATGATCAGCCATGGCGGGCCGATCTGGAACCTGGTGCTGCGGCGAGGCGGCCTCGCTTTCTCGACCGACGTCACCGCCAGCCCGCCCTGCGCCCGGCAGATCGAGCTCACGCAGGAGACCAATGCGCCGCCCGAGCCGAACCTCGGGCGGCTGCGGGCGGCGGAGCTGCGGCGGATCAGCGTCGAGCGGGCCGACCGCATGGCCGCCGCGATCGCGCGCCCCGGCGACCCCGAGGAGGATCCGGACGCGCTGCGGGCTTATGCGCGCTTCGTGCGCGACGGTTATCTCCGCTTCGACGCGGCCGAGGGAAATCCGGGGCGGGACATCGACCGGGAGATCCAGGCGATGGGCGAGGCCGAAGCGCGCGCCCTCGCCTCGCGCCTGGCCAACGGCCATCCCTGGGGCGTGGCGCGCGAGGATTGCGAGGCAGCGATCGGCGAGGAAGACGCGCCGGCCGCGCTCGAGCGCCGCGCCCGGCGCAGGGGTCTCGGCGCGCCGGAGATCGCGGCGCTGCGCGTCCAGTGCCTCGCCTTCCTCGAAGGCCGCCGCTTCCGCTACCGGCCCCGGGCCCCGACCGCGCCGGGCAATTGAGCGCCGGCCGCGGGAACCGCGGCGCGGCCCGCTCGCTTGTGGCCGCGAGCGACAGGAGCGACATTATGGCAGAGGACAGGACCAAGATCAGCAATGGGCCCAACGACCGGGCCGTCAACGAGACCATCGCCGGCACCGGGCCCGGCATCCCCGACGACGCCCGGGCGCCCGGCGAAGAGCTGCCGGAACCGCCCAGCGACGAGGAGGTGGCGCGGGCCGCCGAGAGGATGGGCGCGCAGCTCCACGTCGACAAAGGCGGCAACGGCTAGCGCCAGCGGCGTCGCGTCCACCGTCATTGCGAGCGAAGCGAAGCCATCCAGAGCGGCGTCGGAGACCCGCTGGATTGCTTCGTCGCTTCGCTCCTCGCAATGACGGGCGCTTCGCTCGCAATGACGATCGGCTGGTGCCCCCGGCCGGAGTCGAACCGGCACTCCTTGCGGAACTCGATTTTGAGTCGAGCGCGTCTACCAATTCCGCCACGGGGGCACGCCGGGGCACGCCCTACTCAAGTGTCGGGCGAGCCGCAACCGGCCCTCCTCGCCAGAATCAGACCGCCGCGGTCCTGCCGTCCGCGTCGCCGGCCTTGGGATCGGGGCCGAAGCGGTTCGGGCCGCGCGTTCCTTCGATGAACATCATGATCAGATTGTAGACCGGGATCAGGACGAACCAGCCGGACTTGTCCTGGTCGTGCGCGCGGCGGACGAAGACGGCGATCCCCGGAATGATGGTGGCCAGCACGAACAGGAGCGTGAGGATGCCGCCCGTCATCTTGATGCCCGCCGAGGCGCCGGCGTCGCCATATTCGGCATAGGTGTCGGTGGTCCCGCCCAGGCCCAGCACGGTGTCGAGGTACATGAAGACGAAGAGGCCGATGATCACGAACAGGAAGTACATCCAATATTCCTTGCGCCGCGAGCGGCCGGAAAAGTCGAGATACCGCTTCAGCGGCAGGATCATGTAGCTCAAGGCAGCCCCCATGGGTTCGCCGCGGCCCCCTTGCCGCGGCGGCGCCAGGCTCGGACGTTTCGGCTGCGGAAGCAAGCGCCGAATGGCCCTTCAGATCTCGTCGAACCGCCCGGAGCGGCCGCGGCCGGAGGCGAAACGGGCGGCGCCTTCGCGCGCGCCTTCGCGCAGCGGCGTTTCTCCGCCGCGCGCCTCCTCGCGCAGCGCCTCGGCGAGCGTGAGGCCCCACTGACGGCGGGCGGAGAGGCGGTCGGCGCGCATGCAGGCCGCCGGGAAGCGGGCGATCTCGGCGGCGAGCCGCTGCGCCTCCGCGAGCGCTTCGCCTGCCGGGACGAGGCGGTCGGCGAGGCCGAAGGCGAGCGCCTCCTCGGCGGCGACCGGGCGGCCGGTGAGGATCATGTCGAGCGCCCTGCCCTCGCCGATGAGCCGCGGCAGGCGGACCGTGCCGCCGTCGATCAGAGGCACGCCCCAGCGGCGGCAATAGACTCCGAACACGGCCGTCTCCGACGCGACGCGGAGGTCGCACCACAAGGCAAGCTCGAGCCCGCCGGCGACGGCGTGGCCCTCGACGGCGGCGATCACCGGCTTCGAAGGGAGGCGCCGGGTCGGGCCCATCGGCCCCTCGCCTTCCGGATCGTGGAAACCGACGTCGCCGCCGCCGGCGACCGACTTGAGGTCGTAGCCGGCGCAGAAGGTGCCGCCCGCGCCCGCCAGCACCGCGACCGCCGCCTCCTCGTCCGCCTCATATGCGTCGAAGGCGCGGCGGAGCGCTTCGGCGGTCGCGGCATCGACCGCGTTGCGCTGCTCGGGGCGGTCGATGGTGACGGTGAGGACCGGCCCTTCGCGCTCGGCATGGACGCTCATATCCGGCGCTCCCGTCCCTGCCAGAACGGATCGCGCAGCGCGCGGCGGAGCGGCTTGCCGACCGCGCTCAGCGGAATCTCGTCGACGAAGCGCACCGCTTTCGGCGCCTTGTAGGCGGCGAGCCGCTCGCGGGCGAAGGCGGTCAGCGCCGCCTCCTCGGCCGCTTCGCCCTCGCGCAGCATGACGAAGGCGGTCACCGCCTCGCCCCAGCGCTCGTCGGGGAGGCCGACGACGGCGACGCGCGCGACGGAGGGGTGCGCGGCGATCACGTCCTCGACCTCGCGCGGATAGACGTTGTAGCCGCCGATGACGATCATGTCCGAGGTGCGGTCGACGAGGGTGAGATAGCCCTCCGCGTCGAAGCGGCCGACGTCGCGGGTCCTGAGCCAGCCGCCGGGCAGGAAGGCCTCGCGGGTGAGCGCCTCGTCGGTATAGCCCTTCATGACGAAGGGCGCGCGAAGGACGATCTCGCCGGGCTCGCCCGCCGCGACGTCGCCGCCGTCCTCGCCGACCAGCCTGATCTCGACCTCCACGCCCGGGCGCCCGCAGGAAAGCAGGCGCTCCGGCGAAGCGCCGGCATGGTCCGCCTTGCAGAGGCAGGCGATGGCGAGCGGCGCTTCGGTCTGGCCGTAATATTGGACGAAGACCGGGCCGAAGCGCGCCAGGCCCCGCTCGAGAACGGGCCGCGGCATCGGCGAGGCGCCGTAGAGCAAGGTCTCGACCGAGCTCAGATCCGCCGTCTCGACCGCGGGACATTGCAGCAGCATGTCGAGCATGGTCGGGACCAGGTTGAGCGCGCTCGGGCGCCAGCGCTCGATCGCCGCGAGATAGTCGGCGGGGACGAAGCCGGGCAGGATCGCCGCCGCGCCGCCGCGGATCCAGTAGGGGATGATGAAGGTGCCGCTGGCGTGGATCAGCGAAGCGGCGTGGAGCATGATCTCGCCGGGCTTCGGGTCGATGAGGTTGGCGAGCACGTTCCGGACGACCGCGGCATAGCTCGCCTGGGTGTGCTGGACGGCCTTGAGCGTGCCGGTGGTGCCGGAGGTGAACAAGGCGACGATCACCTCGCCGGGCTCGTGCGCGAGCGCGGGGTCGCTAGCGTCCGCCTGTGCCGCGAGGGCGAGCAGGTCCGGCCCGAGCGCATCGCTGCCGAGACCGAGGAGCCGCAGGCCGGGCACGGCATCGCGAAGGGCGGCGGCGCGCTCGACCTGGGTGGCGCCGTGGATCAAAATGCCCGTTCCGATCGCCTCGATCATCCGCCTTTGCTCGTCGA
>JAXDPC010000360.1:0-4268 GCA_034668525.1 Sphingomonadales bacterium | reverse complement strand
TCGCCGCGCCAATAGGCGCCGGAGACCCGGGTGAGCTTGAACGCCTGCGGATCGAGCTTGCCCGTCGAGGCCAGATGGGGGCCGCGGCAGAGATCGAGCCAGCCGCCCGAGCGGTACATGGTGATGGTCTCGTCGGCGGGGAGCTCCATCACCCATTCCGCCTTGAACGTCTCGCCCTGCTTGTCGAAGAAGGTCCGGACGTCGTCGCGGCTCCAGACCTCGCGCACCAGCGGCTCGTCGCGCGCGATGACCCGGCGCATCTCCTCCTCGATCGCCGGCAGATCCTCGTCGGTGAAGGGACCGCGGCCGGGCGCTGGCGCGAAATCGTAATAGAATCCGTCCTCGGTCGCCGGCCCGAACGTGATCTGCGTGCCCGGAAACAGGTTCTGCACCGCCTCGGCGAGGACGTGCGCATAATCGTGGCGGACGAGCTCGAGCGCATCCTTCTCGTCGCGCGCGGTGATCAGCGCCAGCTCGGCATCGCCCTCGAACGGGCGCATGAGGTCGCGCACCTCGCCGTTGACCCGCGCCGCCATCGCCGCCTTGGCGAGGCCGGGCCCGATCGCAGCGGCGACGTCCGCCGGAGTCGTGCCCGGCTCGACCTCGCGAACGGAACCGTCGGGGAGGCGGATCGAGAACATTTCCGACATCGGGGGACACCAGGCTCCGGCTTGCGATGGGCCGCGCTTCTAGGGGAGCGGCGGTTCGCGTTCAAGCAACGGCGCCCCCCGCACAAGTCGCTTGCCCCGCCTCGCGCGGCGTTGCACCTTCGCCGCCGGGAAAGGGGCTTTTCGAATGGACGCAACGACGACCCGGCCCGCGGAGGGCGCGCAGGACCGCGGCCGCGCGTTCGCCTTCACCGGCACCTGGCAGGAATTCCTGCCGATCGCGCTCACCAACCTGCTGCTGACGATCGTGACGCTCGGCATCTACCGCTTCTGGGCGAAGGCGCGCGAGCGGCAATATTTCTGGAGCCGGACCCGCCTCGTCGACGACCATCTCGAATGGACCGGCACCGGCAAGGAGATGTTCCTCGGCTTCCTGATGGTGTTCGCCGCTTTGATCCCGATCGTGCTCCTGCTGGTCTTCGCGGCGCGGCTGGTGACCGAGGGCAACGATCTCGGCAAGGCCGTCGGCATCGCCCTGTTCCTGCTCATCTATTGCGGCTTCTTCTACATGGCGGGCGTCGCCGCCCTGAGGGCGCTGCGCTACCGGCTGAGCCGCACCTACTGGCACGGCATCCGCGGCGGCAGCGACGACGGCGGCTGGGGCTACGGCGTCCAATATATGTGGCGGACCTGGCTGACCGCGCTCGCTTTCTTCGTGCCCCTGCCCTGGGCGCAGACGCGGCTGTGGAACGCGCGCTTCAACAAGATGAGCTTCGGCCAGCACCGCTTCCACGCCGACGCGACCGCGGAAGGCCTCTTCAAGCGCTGGCTGCTGCTCTACGCGGTGATCGGCGTGTTCGTCGCGGTCTTCGTCCTCATCGCGCTCGCCATGCCGAAGGCCGGCGCCCAGCCGGACATGAACGACATCATGAACTTCGGCATGGGCATGGTGATCGCGGTGCTCGTCCTCTACATCGGCCTGCCGATCGCGGCCCTGGCTTATTACGCGGCCTATTACCGGCGCGTCGCCGGGGCGACGAGCATCGCCGGGCTGCGCTTCCGCTTCACCGCAGGCACCGCCGACTGGCTGCTGCTCTTCCTCGGCCATATCGGCCTGGTGATAGCAACGCTGGGATTCGGGCTGCTGTTCATCAGCTATCGCAACTATTCCTTCGCGGTCCGCCATCTCGACCTCGAGGGCGAGATCGACGTCGCCGCGCTCGCCCAATCCTCGACCCGCGCGCCGACCGACGCGGAGGGCCTCGCCGACGCGTTCGACATCGGCGCGATCTGAGTGGAGCGCGGCTGGCTCTATGACGGCGCCACCGCCGTCCGCCACGAAATAGAGGTCGCGGCGGAGGGCGAGGCGGTGCTCATCCGCTACGCCGACGGCGGCACCAGCAAGGTGCCGCGGGCCAGGCTCTTCCACGTCGACACGCGCGGCGAATGGGAGGTGTACGGCCATATCGAGGTCGACGGCTGGCGGCTCGGCGTGCCCGGCGCCGCCGCGGCCGGGCTCGGCCCGCTGCTGCCGCCGCGCCGCCGCTACGGGGGCTGGATCGACCGGATCGGCCTCGCCCGCGCCCTGGTCGCGGCCGTCGCCGTCTCCGCCCTGGTCATCTTCCTCGCCACCCGCTTCCCGGGCTGGGTCGCGCCTTATGTGCCGCGATCCTGGGAGGAGAATGTCGGCGGCCCGGTCATGGCCAGCCTCGACGGGCGCTATTGCCACGGCCCCGGCGGCGACGCGGCGCTGCGCAAGCTCGCTTCGGCGATCGCGCCCGGTGCCGGCGATCTCGACATCCGCGTCGTCGACATCGGCATCGTCAACGCCGCCGCTCTGCCCGGCGGGCATATCTTGATCTTCGAGCCGCTGCTGACCGAGGCCGCCGGCCCGGACGAGGTCGCCGGCGTGCTCGCCCACGAGATCGCCCATGTCGAGCGCCGCCACGTCACCGCGGCGATGGTCCGCCAATTGAGCTTCGGCCTGTTCGTGACCCTGGTCGGCGGCGGCACCGGCGCCAATCTCGAGACCTTCCTCAGCGCGCGCTACAGCCGCGGCGCCGAGGCGGAGGCCGATGCCGATGCGATCGCCGCGCTGGAGCGCGCGCGGATCTCGCCCGGCGGCGCGGCCGTCTTCTTCGACCGGGTCGCCCGCCGCGAGCGCCGTCTGGGGGCGATCGGCGCCGGCCTGTCCTACATCTCGACCCATCCGGAACCGGCGCTGCGCGCCCGCCGCTTCCTCGCCAGCGCCGGCGGGCGCAACGACTGGAAGCCGTCGCTCAGCCCCGAGGAATGGCAGGCGCTGGTCGACATCTGCCGCAACGATCCCGCGCGGCGATGACGTCGATGGAGACGCTGGAGCACGGCGTCGGCCGCCGCATTGCCGTCCGGCGCCGGCGGGGGCGCGGGCCGACCCTGATCTTCCTGCCCGGTTACATGTCGGACATGGAGGGCGGCAAGGCGACCGCACTCGACGCCTGGGCGGCGGAAGAAAAACGGGCGATGGTCCGCTTCAATTATGGCGGCTGCGGCGCGAGCGGCGGCGATTTCGAGGCGCAGAGCCTGGACGACTGGCTGGGAGACGTCGTCGCCGTCGTCGACGGCATCGACGGTCCGGTGGTGCTCGTCGGCTCCTCCATGGGGGGGTGGCTGATGCTGCTCGCCGCCCTCGAACGGCCCGGGCGGGTCGCCGGCCTGATCGGAATCGCGGCGGCGCCGGACTTCACGTCCTGGGGCTATAGCGGCGAGGAGAAGCGGCGCATCCGCGAGGAGGGGCGGATCGAGCAGCCCTCGCTCCATGGCGACGCGCCGACGGTGACGACGCGCGCCTTCTGGGAGAGCGGCGAGCGTCGCCTGCTGCTCGGCGGGGAGATCGCGATCCACTGCCCGGTGCGCCTTCTCCACGGCCAGGCGGACGCGGACGTGCCGTGGCGGACGGCGCTGGCACTCGCCGAGAGCCTTCGTTCAGCGGACGTGCAGACGATCCTGATCAAGGACGGCGACCACCGCCTGTCGCGCGAGCCGGACATTTCGCTCCTGATCGCGACGGTGCGAGCCCTTGTGGAGAAGATGTGACTCCCATCCTGATCGCCTTCCTCGCCCAGGCTGCTGCCACTCCTCCGGCGACTCCGCCGCCACCGACGGCGACACCGACCCTCGGACAGACCCGCTTCCGCGCCTGCGCGGAGCAGACCCGGGTCGCGCCGGAACGCGCGGTGGAGACCGCCAATGCCTGGCGGGTCGAGGGCGGCGGGCTCGATGCGCGCCAGTGCCTCGGCCTCGCTTATGTCGAGCTCGGCCGCTGGCGGGCGGCGGCGACGGTCTACGAGCAGGCGGCGCGCGAGGCGGACACGGCGCAGGATGCGCGCAGGACGATGTTCTGGGTCCAATCCGGCAATGCCTGGCTCGCCGCGGACGAGGGCACCAAGGCGATCCAGGCCTTCGATTCGGCGCTGGCAAATCCGCAGCTCGGCGACGAGCTCAGGGGCGAGGTCCATCTCGACCGCGCCCGCGCCCTCGTCGCCCTCGCCAATCCGGCCGGCGCGCGGATCGACATCGACCGGGCGCTGCAGCTGGTCCCGGCCGATCCGATGGCCTGGGACCTGTCGGCAGCGCTGGCCGCTCGGCAGGACAATCTCACCCGCGCCGCGGCCGACATCG
>JAXDPC010000359.1:0-4890 GCA_034668525.1 Sphingomonadales bacterium | reverse complement strand
TGCGTGATCTTTACGCGACCGAACTCTTCGCCGATGTCCAGATCGCTGGCGCCGACACCGGCGACCTAGTTGTCCAGGTCCGCGAGAACCCGGTCATCAACCGCATCGTGCTCGAGGGCAACCGGCGGCTCAAGGACGACAAGATCCAGCCGGAAATCCGGCTCGCGCCGCGGCAGATCTTCACGCGTTCGCGCGCCCGCGCCGATGTCGCCAGGATCATCGAGCTCTATCGCCGGCAGGGCCGCTTCGGCGCCAGCGTCGAGCCGCAGATCATCCAGCTCGACCAGAATCGCGTCGACGTCGTGTTCGAGATCCGCGAGGGGCCGAGCTCGCACGTCCGCCGCATCAACATCATCGGCAACGAGCAATTCTCCGATGGCCGGCTGCGCGGGGAGATGGCCACCCAGGAGGCCGCTTTCTACCGCATCTTCTCCTCGTCGGACACCTACGACCCGGATCGGCTCGCCTACGACCAGCAGAAGCTGCGCCAATTCTATCTGACCCAGGGCTATGCCGATTTCCGTGTCGTCTCGGCGGTCGCCGAGCTGACTCCGGACCGGCGCGACTTCATCATCACCTATGTGATCGAGGAAGGCCCGCGCTACCGCTTCGGCGAGGTCAACGTCGAGAGCAACATCCGCGATTTCCGCTCCGAGGACCTGCGCGCCTCGCTGCCGATGCACAGCGGCGACTGGTACAATGCGCGCACGGTCGAGGACACGGTCACCCGATTGAACGAGACGGCGGGCCTGTTCGGCTACGCCTTCGCCGACGTCCGTCCGCGCTTCGAGCGCAACGCCGAGAATCGGACGATGGCGGTGACCTTCCAGGTCGCCGAGGCGCCCCGCGTCTATGTCGAGCGGATCAACGTCTCCGGCAACACCGGGACCCGCGACGAGGTCATCCGCCGCGAGTTCCGGCTCGCCGAAGGCGACCCGTTCAATTCGATCCAGGTGCGCCGCTCGCGCGACCGCATCCAGTCGCTCGGCTTCTTCCAGGAGAATCTGGAGATCGACCAGTCGCAGGGCTCCGGTCCCGACCGGGTCGTGCTCGGCGTCGACGTCGAGGAGCGCTCGACCGGCGAGCTGCAGCTTTCGGCCGGTTTCTCGAGCCTGGAGCGGTTCCTGATCAACCTGTCGATCCGCCAGCGCAACTTCCGCGGCGCCGGGCAGGAGCTCCGGGCGTCGATCAATTATTCGAGCTATTCCAAGTCGGCCGAGATCGGCTTCACCGAGCCCTATCTGTTCGACAGGAACGTCGCGGTCGGCTTCGACCTCTACCGGCGCGACCTCAACAGCTTCAACTTTTTCGGCGAGCAGCGGCAGACCACCTATTCGCAGGTCAGCACGGGCGGCCAGATCCGCGCCGGCGTGCCGCTCACCGAGAATATCTCCTCGGCGCTGCGCTACGGCCTCAGCCACGACCGGGTCAGCCTGGCCGATTCCTTCTTCCGGACGCTGCCGGACGGCACGCGCCAGTGCGATCCGCTGATCGCCGGCCGCTATCTGTGCGACGCGCTCGGCAACCGCCTGACCTCGACCCTCGGTTATTCCCTGCTCTACGACACGCTCGACAACCGGCTGCGCCCGACCTCGGGCGTGCGCCTGCTGCTCAACCAGGATTTCGCCGGCCTCGGCGGCGACGTCCATTATCTGCGGACACGGCTGAGCGCGGCGCGCTACACGCGCCTCAGCGGCAGGTTCGTGCTCCTGACCAGCGTCGAGGGCGGCTACGTCCACAGTTTCGACAACGGCGCTCCCGGCGTCGATCCGATCCGGCTCGTCGACCGCTTCTTCCTCGGCGAGCCGCAGATCCGCGGCTTCGATATCCGCGGCGTCGGGCCACGCATCCAGCGCACGCCTTATGAGCTCGACGACCAGGGCAATCCGGTCCTGGTCACCGACCGGCAGCAGATCGTCGACGACGCGCTGGGCGGCCGCGCTTACTATCTGGGCCGCGCCGAGATCGAGATTCCGCTCGGCTCCAGCGCCCGCGAGCTCGGCCTGAGGCCGTCGGTCTTCGTCGACGTCGGCGCCCTGTGGGGCATACGCCGGCCGAATCTGCAGGATCTGCCGCCGGGCAGCCCGGAGCTCATCCGCCCGATCCTCGACGCCAACGGCCTGCGCCAGTGCGCGACCAGCACCGGCACGGTCACGCCGCTTCCCGCGGGCACGCCGGCCTGCCCGACCGGGACCACCCTGGTCGCGAACGAGCTCGCGCCGTTCCAGGAGCGCTTCCTCGGAAATTCGCCGAGCCCGCGCCTGTCGATCGGCTTCGGAGTCAATTGGAACTCGCCGTTCGGCCCATTCAGGGTCGATATAGCTCACGCCCTGCTTAGTCAGGAAGGTGACGACACCAAGCTATTCAGCTTCAACGTAGGGACTGCATTCTGATGAAGAAACTAGCCATAAGCGCGGCCGTCGCGCTCTCCTTCGCCCTGCCCGCGATGGCTCCCGCTCAGCGCGCGCCCAACGCTCAGATCATCATCGTCGACACCGAGCGGGTCTACCGCGAATGCACCGCCTGCCGGGCCGCGCAGGCCCAGCTGCAGACGATGCAGACGCAGCTCCAGCAGCGCGCCCAGGTGCTCGGCCAGCCGATCGAGACGGAGATCCAGTCGATCCAGCAGGCGGCGGCAGCCGCGCGCAACCAGACCGGCGCCGCGCGCACGACCGCCGAGCAGCAGCTCCAGCAGCGCGCCCAGCGGCTCGAGGCGCAGCGCACCACCGCGCAGCAGGAGCTCGGCCGGTTGGAGCAGAATCTCCGCTCCACGTCGACGCACGTCGTCCAGCAGATCAACCAGCGCCTCAATCCGATCATCAACCAGGTGATGACGCAGCGCGGCGCCAACCTGGCGCTCGACGTCAGCGCCACGCTCGCCCATGCCGGCGCGCTGAACGTCACCGACGCGGTGCTGGCGGCGCTGAACCAGCAGCTCCCGAGCGTCAACGTCACGCCGCTGCCGCCGCAGCCGGGCCAGCAGCCGCCGGCTCCGGCGCAGCCGGGCCGCTGATGAGCGACGTCGGAGAGGCCGGGGGCGGCGGCGCCGTCCTCGGCCCCCTCGACTTCCGGCGGGTGATGGCGGCGCTGCCGCACCGTTACCCGATGCTGCTCGTCGACCGCGTCGAATCGCTCACGCTCGATCGCAGCATCGCCGCGATCAAGGCGGTGACGATCAACGAGCCCTTCTTCCAGGGCCACTTCCCCGGCCGGCCGATCATGCCCGGCGTGCTGATCGTCGAGGCGCTGGCCCAGGCCGCCGGCGTGCTCGCGGTCGAGTCGCTCGGTTTGGCCGGGACCGGCAAGCTGGTCTATTTCATGGCCATCGAAGGTGCCAAGTTCCGCGCGCCGGTCGAACCCGGCGTCCTCCTCCGGCTCGAGGTCGAGTTCGTCCAGAAGCGCTCGACCGTCTGCAAGTTCGCGGGACGCGCGCTGGTCGACGGCAAGCTCGCCGCCGAAGCGAACTTCACCGCCATGATCGCGGATCCGCCCGCGGCCTGAGCAAGGCCGTCATCCCGGGCCAAGCGCCCGCCACTTTCCTTCTACCCTCTCGATCCCGAACACGTCGCCGATCGCCGGCCCCGCCATCACGTCCGCGGGCCGCCCGTCGGCGGCGACGCGGCCCTTGTCCATCACCAGCAACCGGTCGGCGTGCGCCGCGGCGGCATCCAGGTCGTGCATGGCGACCAGAGCGGTGCGTCCGCGCAGCAGGGCGAGCAGCCGGATCTGCCAGAGGGGATCGAGATTGGCGGTCGGCTCGTCGAGCAGCAGCAGAGCCGGCTTGGGCGCGAGCGCACGCGCGAGGAGGATCCGGCTGCGCTCTCCGGTCGAAAGGCGGTCCATCCGCCGCCCCGCCAGCGGCCCCAGCTCCAGCATGGCGATGGCGGCGTCAATCTGCGCCGCCGACGCGCCCGAGAGCGCGATCACGTCGCGGCCGGCGAGCGGCCAGTGGATGTCGCGGCTCGCCGGCAGGAAGGAAAGCAGCCCCGCCCGTTGCGTGCGCGGCGCGCTCGCGACCTCCATTCCGTCAATCTCGACCCGCCCTGCCGGGCCGCCGATGCCGGCGAGGGCGTGGAGAAGGCTGGTCTTGCCGCTGCCGTTCGGGCCGACCAGGCAGACCAGCGCGTCTCGCTCGAGCTCAAGCGAGAGCGGCTGCAGCCGGCCCGCGAGGGCGATGTCCTCGGCGCGGATCACCGGCCGATCCGCCAGCGCATGCTGGCGACCAGCCACAGGAAGAAGGGCGCGCCGAGCAAAGCGGTGACCACGCCGATCGGGAGCGTCCGGCCCAGCGGCGCTGCGCGGACGGCGAGGTCGGCCACCGCGAGGAGCAATGCGCCGATCACGGCGGCCGGCCAGATCGCCCGTCCCGGATGGCCGCCGGTCAGCCGGCGCGCGAAGATCGGCGCGACAAGGCCGACGAAGCCGATCGCGCCGCAAATGGCGACGCAGGCGCCGACCCCGACCGCCGTCAGGCACACCACCCAGCGGCGCAGGCGGACGATGTCGTGCCCCATCGACTCGGCTACCTCCTCGCCGAGCGCGAGCGCGTCGAGCGGGCGCGACAGGCGCAGGAGCAGGAGGATGGAGACGGCGGCGGGAAGCCCGGCGAAGGCGGCCTGGGCGAGGCTGCGGTCGACCAGCGAGCCCATCAGCCAGTCATAAGCGTCGTAGAAAGCGAAGGGGGAGGGGGCCAGCGCAAGAGCGAGCGTGGTCATCGCCCCGGCCAGCGCGCTGATCGCGAGCCCGGCAACCAGCAGCGTCGCCGTCTCCGCGCGCGGTCCGGCGAGAGCGAGCAGCTGGAGGAGCGCCCCCAGCGCTCCGGCGACGGCGCCGACCGAGAGCGCCACGGGGCTCGACAGACCGATGAGATAGGCCGTGACCACCGCGCCG
>JAXDPC010000358.1:0-11949 GCA_034668525.1 Sphingomonadales bacterium | reverse complement strand
TCGGGCTCGCCCAGCGCCGTGAACAGCAGCAGGGAGCGCGTCTGGTCCTTGGCATCCTCGCTGTGCTGGAACGGCATGTAGAGGAACTGGCGCCGCTCGGCCGCCATGCCGTCGTCATGGCCGCGCTCGACGGCCCCCTTTGCGACCGCCAGGGCGAGCGGATCGGTCGAGAACTGATCGGCATGGCCGCGGAACATGTTGCGCGGGAACTGGTCGAACAGGATCACAGCGGCGAGCGCGTGGTCGGGCGCATCGAGGAATTCCTCCGGCGGGCGCTCGCGCTGCTCCTCCCAGAGGTCCCGGAAGCGCCGGCCTATCTCCTCGTCGAACGCGTCGTCCGCGCGCCACCATTCCCGCTCGCCGCGGGCGAACCAGAAGCCGAGCACGTCGCGGACCCAGGCCATCAGGCGGCGCCCCCGTTATGGCGGTCTCGTACTGTCTGGCTAGGTAAATCGAGCAACTTCGTCCTATCGCGTTAGAGCGACTATTGCGGCGTATAGAGCCAGGCCGACAAAGCCAGCGAGCGTCGCGGACCAAACGCGAAATGAGCTTTGCCGGACAAGCCAATTTCGGGGAACGCCGTCGACCGGCCCACGCCGGCCGTGAAGCACGGCATAGCCGTCCTGCTCATGGGCTCGCTCGAACTGGAGCAGCAATTCCGAATCCTCGATTTCGCGATGACGATGCTTCATCATTAGCTGGACGGAGGCCATGCCCAGCAGGCCGGAAAAAACCGCGAGGACTACCGCAATCCCAGGTTTTGTCTGGTCATCTAGGGATGCGATCAGCAGGAAAGCCTGGGCTGCGATCGCCAGAGGCGGTGTTTGCCACACGAACGCATCGGAACCTTGCCTGCGTGCACAGAGCATTAGATACTGTTGCTCGTTCATCGAGCGCCCTCGTTCGCAGTCATCATGCCGTGCCGCCGACCGTGAGCCCCTCGATCATCAGGGTCGGCTGGCCGACTCCGGCGGGGATCGACTGGCCGGCCTTGCCGCAGATGCCGACGCCCTCGTCCAGCTCCATGTCGTTGCCGATGGCCGCGACCCTGGTCAGCACGGTCGGGCCGTCGCCGATCAGGGTCGCGCCCTTGATCGGCGCGCCGAGGCGGCCGTTCTCGATCCTGTAGGCCTCGGTGCAGGAGAAGACGAACTTGCCCGAGGTGATGTCGACCTGGCCGCCGCCGAAGCTCCTGGCGTAGATGCCGTTCCCGGCCCGGGCGAGAATGGCGGCGGGATCCTCCTTGCCGGCGAGCATGAAGGTGTTGGTCATGCGGGGCATCGGCGCGTGGGCGAAATTCTCGCGGCGGCCGTTGCCGGTCGGCTCGACCCCCATCAGCCGCGCGTTCAGCCGGTCGTGGATATAGCCCTTGAGGATGCCGTCCTCGATCAGGACGTTGCACCGCGTCGGCGTGCCTTCGTCGTCGATCGACAGCGAGCCGCGCCGCTCGCCCAGCGAGCCGTCGTCGACGACGGTAACTCCGGGCGCGGCGACGCGGTCGCCGATCCGGCCCGAGAAAGCGGAGGTGCCCTTGCGGTTGAAGTCGCCCTCGAGGCCGTGGCCGATCGCCTCGTGGAGCAGCACGCCGGGCCAGCCGGGCCCGAGCACCACCGTCATCTCGCCGGCCGGCGCAGCGACCGATTCGAGGTTCACCAGGGCCTGGGCGAGGGCGATGTCGATCGCCCGGTTCCAGGTCGCCGGCTCGAACAGGCTGTCGTAGAGGCGGCGGCCGCCGAGGCCGTGAAACCCGGTCTCGCGGCGCCCGTTCTGCTCGACCACGATCTGGACGTTCATCCTGACCAGCGGGCGGACGTCGTGAGCGACGAAGCCGTCGGGGCGGACGATCTCGATCACGCTCCACGAGCCCGAGAGCGTGACCGAGACCTGGGCGACGCGCGGGTCGCGGGCGCGGGCGGCGGCGTCGATCTCCTGGCAGAGCGCGACCTTGCGCGCGAACGGCACCAGGCTCAGCGGATCGGATTCGGTGTAGAGCGTCGCGTTGGTCCGCCGCGGCGGCGCGGCCTTGGGAGTCCGCGAGGGATCGAGCACCGACATCGTTTCCGCCGCGCGCCGGATGGCAGCTTCCGAAAGCTCGTTGGCATGGGCGAAGGCCGTGGTCTCGCCGGAGACTCCGCGCAGGCCGAAGCCCGCTTGGGTGTTGAAGTCCGCGGTCTTCAACCTGCCGTCGTCCAAGGCGAAGCTCTCGGAGGCGGTATATTGCAGATAAAGCTCGCCGTCGTCGCAGCCCCTCAGCGCCTCCGCCGTCAGCCTCCTGGCCGCGTCGGGGTCGAGGCCATCGGGGCGGTAAAGGAAGCGGCGCGGATCGGCGGGGATGGTCATGGGCCGGATATAGGCACCTCCCGCCCAATGTCTAAGCGAATGAGACGATGTGGCATCATCCGTTCGGTCACGAAGTCGAGGACCGGTGCCGAGCGAAGCCGAGGCCCAGTCTTCTCCGTAGGCTGCGTTCTCGCTACGCTCGAAGGCGGTTCTCGACTTCGCTCGAACCGAACGGGGAGATCAGGTCCCAGCACTCCCCGGTGCACCCGAGCCGCCCTCGTCCGCCGGCCCGCCCTTGAGGACGAAGCGCTTGTCGCAATAGCCGCAGTCGACATAGCCGGTCTCGTCGATCTGGAGGTAGACGCGGGGGTGGCCGAGCGCGGGGTGGGTCTCGCTGGCGCCGTCGCAGGCGACGCGGGGCGTGGCGACGTAGCTGATTTCCGGCGTGAAGCGGTCGGTCTGCATGGCGCGCGCTTAGCGGAGCCGGCGACGGCAGACAATCGCCCTGGGAGCGGTTAAGGCCGCCGCGATGACCGAATCCGCGATCTCGATCCGCGATCTCGAAAAGACCTATCAGGGCGGCAAGCGCGCGCTCGACGGCGTCAGCATCGAGGTGCCGCGGGGCCAGATTTTCGGCCTGCTCGGTCCCAATGGCGCCGGCAAGTCGACTTTGATCAACATCCTCGCCGGCCTCGTCAACAAGACCGGCGGCAGCGCCGAGATCTGGGGCTTCGACATCGACCGGCACCCGCGCAACGCCAAGGCTTCGATCGGCATCGTGCCGCAGGAGATATTGTTCGATCCCTTCTTCACCCCCGCCGAGACGCTCGAGATCCAGGCGGGGCTGTACGGCGTGCCGAAGGCGCGGCGGCGGACCGCCGAGCTGCTCCGGGCCGTCCGCCTCGAGGACAAGGCAGATGCCTATGCGCGCACCCTGTCCGGCGGCATGAAGCGGCGGCTGCTGGTCGCCAAGGCGATGGTCCATTCGCCGCCGATCCTGGTGCTCGACGAGCCCACCGCCGGAGTCGACGTCGAGCTCCGCCAGCAGCTGTGGGACTATGTGCGGGAATTGAACGGCCAGGGCGTCACCATCGTGCTCACCACCCACTATCTCCAGGAAGCCGAGGAGCTGTGCGACCGGATCGCGATCATCAACCACGGCCGCCTGATCGCCAACGAGACGACCCGGACTCTGGTCGGGATGGCGCAGGAGAAAGCGGTGGTGGTGACGGTTGACCGCGACGTGGCGGTGGCGCCGGTCGCGCCCTGCTTCGACAAGATCGAGCTCACCGGCGAGCGCACCATTTCGATCACCTACCGCAAGGACCGCGTCAACGCGGGCGAGGTCCTCGCGGCCCTCCAGCGCGAGGGCCTCGGCATCGTCGACGTCTCGACGCGCGATCCGGACCTCGAAGACGTTTTCCTCAGCCTGACGCGGGCGACCCTCGCCGGAGAGGCCTAGGGAGGGACATGCGCGGTTCCGGCCTTTTGCTCGCTCTCGCTCTCGCGGCCTGTGCGTCCGGCAATCGGGAGCCGCCTCCGCTTACCCTTCAGCAGGCGAGAACCCTGCCGCCGGAGGAGCTGGCCGACATCGCCTTGCGCCAAATGGCGCGCCAGGTGCGGCACGTGACGAGGCCGGATTACGACCTGCAGCCCGTTCAGGGCCTGCCCCTGACGAGCCTCGTCTTGGCGACCGCCCCGCGATCCGGCCCCAGCGTCGGCCTCTGCGAGGCGACAATCATCACCATCTCCTTCCATGACGGCCCCGAACCCCTTCGCCGGGATGGCGACCAGCCGGTGCGAGCGCGGGCGATCTCGACCGGGCTGCTCTACAAGGTGATCGGAGAGGTGGCGCTGCCGCGTTGGGCCGAGCCGGCCGAAATCGCACGGCAGCAGTCGGTCTGCGCTGCGCTGCATCCGGTGATCGCGGCGGGAACCCGCAATGTCGGCGAGCGGTCCTTCTTCCGCTTCGACGGCGATCTTGGACCGCGATACGGCATCGGCATATTCCAGCGCATGCTCGCCGAGCTGCGCGAGGGCCGCTATGCCGATCACCGCTGCGTGGGTTATCATGCCTGTACCGATTCCGCCGCGCTGCTGCGGGCGCTGTCCTTCGACGATTTGCTCCAGCTCAGCCTCGTGCGCGATCCCCTCGACCCGACCCGCTACAGCGCGACGGGCAGCTTCCGGGTGTCGGGAGAAGGCAATCTCCTCGTCACCGACGAGGTGACGGTGGAGGCATTCCTGGAGCATCCCTATCCGCGAACCATCCAGCGGCTCGGTGCGACGCGGGTGGAGCGCCTCAGCCTGATACGCGACTAGCCGCGACTAGCGCGCGAGGAATTGGCGGACCGCCTCGGCGAGCCGCGCCGGCTGATCGAACATGATCATGTGGCCGCTGCCGTCGATGCGGACCAGCTCACGGTCGCGCGCGCCGGCATAGGCCGAGGCGTAGGCGGCGTCGGTGCGGGCGCGGCTGCGCTCGTCGCGATTGGCATAGACCACCGTCAGCGGGGCGGCGATGCGGGGCAGGTCGGCGGTGAGGTCGATCGCGGCGAGCTCCTCCATCGCCCGGGCGACGACGTCGGGGTCGCTGCGGCCGTCGGTGCCGAACGAGCCGATCAGCGAGCCGACCAGCATCCGTCCCGCCGGCGAGGCGCCGAGCGCGCGCAGCCGCTCGGCCATCGCCCGCGCCCGGTCCGGCGAGGAGCCGACGAGGCCGCTCGGCTGCGGCAGCATGTCGACCACCATCAGCCGGCCGACGAGCTCGGGCCGCCGCGCGGCCACCATCATCGCCAGCGTCCCGCCCATCGAATGGCCGATCAGAGCCGGGCGCCGCAGGCCGCGCGCTTCGATGTAGCGGGCGATCTCGTCGGCCAGCGGCGAGACGATCGCGCCCGATGCGTTGCCGGCCGCGGGCGCGCCGGCCATGCCGCCGACATGGAGGAGATGGCAGCGGTATCCCGGAAGGGCGGCGACGATGCCGTTCCAGACGTCCGGACCGGCGGTTAGGCCCGGGATCAGGATCACGTCCGGGCCGGTGCCGCGCACCGTGGCGGTGAAGCGCGTCGGTGCGAACGCTGGCTCGGCGAGCGCGGCAGCGGGCAGGCAGCCGATCAAAGCGGCCGCGGCCATTCCCGTCAGCAAGTCTCTGCGTCGCATCCGACCCTGTTAGCGCGGCAGGTTTAACGCCGCCTGACCCGGCGGGCAGTTGTCTCGCGGGCAGATTGGGCTAAGTCGAGCACATGCCCCCCTGCCACCTCTATCTCGTCGACGGCTCGAGCTACATCTTCCGCGCCTATCACCGGCTGCCGCCGCTCACCAACCGCCACGGCCTCAACGTCGGCGCGGTCTACGGCTATACGACCATGCTCTGGAAGCTCGCGGAGAGCCTCCACAAGGAGGAGGGGCCGACCCACCTCGCCGTCATCTTCGACGCCGGCTCGCACACTTTCCGCAACGACATGTACGATCAGTACAAGGCGCAGCGCCCGCCGCCGCCGCCCGATCTCGTCCCGCAATTCCCGCTGATCCGCGACGCCACCCGCGCCTTCTCGCTGCCGTGCATCGAGGAGGACGGGCTCGAGGCGGACGACATCATCGCCTGCTACGCCAAGGCTGCGCTCGAGCAGGACTGGAAGGTCACGATCGTTTCCTCGGACAAGGATCTGATGCAGCTGGTCGAGGACGGCCGGCTCGACCTCTATGACACGATGAACGACCGCCGCCTGGGCCGCGATTACGTGATCGAGAAGTTCGGCGTGCCGCCCGAGAAGCTCGGCGACGTGCTGGCCTTGATGGGCGACAGCGTCGACAACATCCCGGGCGTGCCCGGCATCGGCCCCAAGACCGCCGCCCAGCTGATCCAGGATTATGGCGACCTCGAAAGCGTCCTCGCCCATGCCGGGGAGATCAAGAAGCCGAAGCTGAAGCAGAATCTGATCGAGCATGCCGACGCCGCGCGGCTGTCGCGCGAGCTCGTCACCTTGGTCTGCGACGCGCCGCTGCCCGAGCCGCTCGACGCGCTCGAGATGAAGGGCATCCCCAAGGAGCCGCTGCGCGAGTTCCTCGCCGACCAGGGCTTCCGTTCCTTGCTCGCCCGTCTCGACGGCACCTCGCAGGTCCAGGCGCCGTCCTCGGCCTCGCCCTCGGCGCGGCCGGTCCAGGCCGAGGTCCGGCCCGAGCCGAAGATCGACCGCTCGGCCTATGAGACAATCGTCACCGAGGAGGCGCTCGACCGCTGGATCGCGGAGGCCCGGGCCAAGGGCTTGGTCGCGGTCGACACCGAGACCGACGGCTTTGATTGCGTCACCGCCAAGCTGGTCGGAATCAGCCTCGCCACCGAATGCGGCAAGGCCTGCTACGTGCCGCTCGAGCATGGCGGCCACGACCTGCTCAGCGAGCGGCCCGACCAGCTCGACGCGGAGCTGGCGCTGGCGAAGTTGAAGCCGCTGCTCGAGGACCCCGCCGTCCTCAAGATCGGCCACAATTTCAAGTTCGACTGGATCGTGTTCAACGTCCGCGGGATCAGCGTCGCGCCGGTCGACGACACGCTCGTGATGAGCTTCGATCTCGACGCCGGCGGCCTCAACAGCCATGCGATGGACGATCTCGCCGCCAAGCATCTCGATCACCAATGCCTCACCTTCAAGGAGGTCTGCGGCTCCGGCCAGAAGCAGATCAGCTTCGACAAGGTGCCCCTCGACCGCGCGACGGAATATGCCGCCGAGGACGCCGACGTCACGCTGCGCCTGTGGAAGCGCTTCCGCACCCGGCTGCCGCACGAGCGCGTGACGCGGGTTTACGAGGCGGTCGACCGGCCTTTGGTCGCGGTGGTGGCGCGGATGGAGCGCGAAGGGGTGCTCGTCGACCGCGAGGAGCTCTCCCGCCTCAGCCAGGAATTCCAGACCCAGATCACGGCTCTCGAGGAGCGGATCTGCGGCGAGGCGGGCTGTCAGTTCACGATCGGCTCGCCCCAGCAGCTGGGCGAGGTGCTGTTCAGCCGGATGGGGCTCAAGGGCGGCCGCAAGGGGAAGAGCGGCACCTGGTCGACCGACGTCAACGAGCTGGAGCGGCTGTCGCGCGAGGGCGTGCCGATCGCCAGCCTGGTGCTCGAATGGCGCCAGCTCTCCAAGCTCAAGTCGACCTATACCGACGCGCTCCAGCAGCAAATCAATCGGAAGACCGGGCGCGTCCACACCTGCTATTCGCTCTCCGGCGCGCAGACCGGCCGGCTCAGCTCGACCGACCCCAATCTGCAGAACATCCCGATCCGCACCGAGATCGGCCGCCGCATCCGCGACGCCTTCGTCGCCGAGCGGGGCAACGTCATGCTCTCGGCCGACTACAGCCAGATCGAGCTGCGCCTCGCCGCCCACATGGCCGACGTCCCGCAGCTGCGCGACGCGTTCGCGCGGGGGGAGGACATCCACGCGATGACCGCGCAGGAGCTGTTCGGCACGGTCGACCGCGACACCCGCGCCTCGGCCAAGACGATCAACTTCGCCATCCTCTACGGCATCTCGCGCTGGGGCCTCGCCGGCCGTCTCTCGATCACCGCGGACGAGGCGCAGGCGATGATCGACCGCTATTTCGACCGCTTCCCCGGCATTCGCGACTATATCCACGCGACGCTGGAGGGCGTCCGCGAGACCGGCTTCACCACCACCCTGTTCGGCCGCAAGACCCATTTCCCCAGCATCCGATCCAAGGTCCAGCATGAGCGCCAGGGCGCCGAGCGCGCCGCCATCAACGCGCCGATCCAGGGCACCAGCGCCGACATCATCAAGCGCGCCATGACCCGCATGTGCCCCGCCCTCGAGGCGGAGGGCCTGGGCGGCACGCGAATGCTGCTCCAGGTCCATGACGAGCTCGTCTTCGAAGTGCCCGAGGCCGACGCGGAGCGCGCCAGCGGAGTCATCCGCCGGGTAATGGCCGCCGCCGCCGAGCCCGCCATCAAGCTCTCGGTCCCGCTCGGAGTCGACATCGGCATCGGCCCGAACTGGGGGGCGGCACATTGAGCGAGGGGGAGACGGGACGATGAAAGGCACAATGCTTCGAGTGGCCGCGCTGGCCGCAGCCGCGATGCCGCTTGCGGCCGGTGCGCAGGATTCCGGCGGCGTTCCGCCGGCCTTTGCGCGGACCATCGCCAATGCGACGGTGGGGCGGGGCCCCGCCGCGGGGCGCGCCGATGCGCTCGTCTATTTCAGCGGCAGCGGCGACGAGACGCGCGTCCTCGGCATCGCGACGCTCGCGCCGGGCGATCCCTGGATCGACGCTCCAGAGCGCGCGGTCGCGGTCCTGCGCACCCGCGGTTCTACGTCCGGCGGGAACAGGGCGCCCGATCCAGCCGATATCGCTTACGTCCGGCGAACAGGCCTGACCGTCTTCCTCGCCGGTGAATGGCGCGATCCGGCCGTGATCTGGGAAATTCGAAGGGAAGGCGACGGCGTCCGGTTGCGCGAGATCGACCGGCGCGGTCGCGGCGGGCCGTGGCGTCCGGCCGCGCAGTGACGGTCTACGGCTGGTAAGGCATCGTGACCGACCCCCCGGCAGACGACATCGCCGCGCTCGCCAGGGGCGGCCGTACCAACTTCTTCGGCTTCCTGATCCGGCTGGTCGCGCGCTTGCCCTTCCTGTTCATCGCCGGCCATTGGTACGGCGCGGAGCTCCTCGGCCGCTTCGCCTACGCGGTGATCGTCATGGAGCTCGCGGCGCAGCTCGCGACGATGGGGCTGAAGCGGGGGCTCGCCCAGCAGCTTTCGACGACCGAGAAGCCCCATGTCTGCATCGTCTGGGACGGGCTGCTCGCCGCCTTCATCGCCTCCGCGGTGGCGAGCGCATTGCTGATGATCTTCCCCCAGGCGATGTTCCCGCGCGGCGACGTGCACGGCGCCGACTGGCTGCTGCCGCTGGTCATCTTCGGAATCGCCGGAGCGGACGTGGCGCTGGCCGCCCTCGCCTACCGCCACGATGTCGCCGCGACCGTCCAGGTCCGCGCGATCGTCGAGCCCTGGACGATCAGCATCGCCGCCGGCGCGATGATCTTCTTCTTCCCGCGCGACGGGCTGATCATCGCCTACGTCATCTCGGTCGTCGCCGGGCTGGCTGCGGCGATGTGGCGGCTGCTGTGGAGCTACGGCCGCCCCCATGGCTGGAAGCCGAACCCGGCCGAGATCTTGTGGACGGCGCGGCGCAACATCCCGCTCGCCGGCGCCGACGCGATCGAATGGGGCTCGCGCCGGCTCGACATCGCCATCCTCGGTCTGTTCGTCTCGCCGGCGATGATCGGCACTTATTATGTCGCCCAGCAGGTCGCCTCGCTGCCGCAAAAACTGAAGACCAGCTTCGATCCGATCCTGGCGCCGGTGATCACCCAGAAGCTCGCCGAGGGCGACCGCAAGGCGGTGGCCAACCAGGTCCGCCAGGTCGGCTTCTGGATCATCGCCGCCCAGGCCGGGATCGCGCTCGCGCTCGGCATTCCCGGCGAGGCGCTGATGGGCCTGTTCGGAGACGAGGGCGCCTTCGTCAGCGGCACGGCGGCTTTGTGCTTCCTGCTGGCCGCCGAAGTGGTGGCGGCGACGGCGGTCGTCTCGGAATCGGCCCTGGTCTACGTCGCCCGGCACCGCAATCTGCTGATCTCGCTGCTGATGGTGGCGGTGCAGGCGGCGCTGACCGTCGCGATCATCCTCGCCGTCGAGCTGCTGCCGCTGCCGGGCGATCGGGTCGAGGCCTGGCAGGGGGCGGGCGCGGCGCTGGCGCTGATGCTCGCGCTCGGGCTCGCCTCGGTGCTCAAGGCGCGGCTGCTGTGCCGGCTGCTCGACGCGCCGGTCCAGGGCTGGCGCTGGTCGCTGATCTGGGCGACGGCGGCTGCGACCGTGGTCGGCTTCGTCGCCGTCCGGCTGCCGACATGGATCGAGCTCGGCATCGGTGCCCCGCTCATCCTCGCCGCGTTCGGAATCGTCGTCTGGTATCGCGGCTTCACCGCCGAGGACCGGGTGCTGTTCGGCAAGCAGGGCCCGGAAGCGCCGACCCTGCCGCCGCCGGGGACCGGGCCCACGGTGGAGTAGCGGGCTCACCCGTCATTGCGAGGAGTTCAGCGACGAAGCAATCCAGAGGGGCCTCCGAGGCCCGCTGGATTGCTTCGCTACGCTCGCAATGACGAGGTTACGTCCTCAGTGGCGGAAGTGGCGCATCCCAGTGAAGACCATCGCCAGGCCCGCTTCGTCGGCGGCGGCGATCACCTCCTCGTCGCGGATCGAGCCGCCGGGCTGGATCACCGCCGTCGCTCCCGCCTCCACTGCGGCAAGCAGCCCGTCGGCGAAGGGGAAGAAGGCGTCTGAGGCGACCGCCGAGCCGATCGTGCGCGGCTCCGGCCACCCCGCTTTCTCGGCCGCGTCGCGCGCCTTCCAGGCGGCGATCCGCGCCGATTCGAGCCGGTTCATCTGGCCCGCGCCGATGCCGGCGGTGGCGCCGTCCCTGGCATAGACGATGGCGTTCGACTTGACGTGCTTGGCGACCATCCAGGCGAACAGGCAATCCGCCAGCTCCCGCTCGGTGGGCGCGCGTCTGGTCACCACCTCGAGGCCGTCGCGTGACACGCGGCCGTTGTCGCGCGACTGGACGAGAAAGCCGCCGGCGATCGACTTCAGCGTCAGCCCCGGCCGGTGCGGATCGCCGAGCGGGCCGGTCAGGAGCAGCCGCAGATTTTTCTTCTTCGCGATGACCGCGCGGGCATCGTCGTCCGCGTCCGGCGCGATCACCACTTCGGTGAAGATCGCGGCGATCGCCTCGGCGGCGGCGCCGTCGAGCGGCGCGTTGACGGCGACGATGCCGCCGAAGGCCGAGACCGGATCGCAGGCGAGCGCTTGCGCGTAGGCGGCGAGCAGGTCGGCGCCGACCGCGACGCCGCAGGGATTGGCGTGCTTGACGATCACGCAGGCCGGACCGGCGTCGCGCAGCTCGGCGACCAGCTCCAGCGCGGCGTCGGCGTCGTTGTAATTGTTGTAGCTGAGCTCCTTGCCCTGGACCTGCTCGGCCTGGGCGATGCCACGCGAATGCGGACCCGCTGGAAGATAGAGCGCCGCCTGCTGGTGCGGGTTCTCGCCGTAGCGAAGCTCGGCGCCGCGCTTCATGACGATCGGCAGCGTCTCCGGGAACATGCGCCCCTGGTCGGCGAAGGCGAACCAGGATGCGATGGCCGCATCGTAGCTCGCGGTGGCCGCGAAGGCCTTGGCGGCGAGGCGGCGGCGCAGCTCGAGCGAGGTCGCGCCGCCGCCCGAATCGAGCGCCTCGATCAGCTCGCCATAGTCCGCGGGATCGGTGACGATCGCGACGAAAGCATGGTTCTTCGCCGCCGAGCGCACCATCGACGGGCCGCCGATGTCGATATTCTCGACGATCTCGTCGCGCGCGGCGCCGCGGGCGACGGTCTGGAGAAAGGGGTAGAGGTTGACGACGACGAGGTCGATCGCGCCGATGCCGTGCGCGGCCATCGCCGCCGCATGTTCGGGGTCGTCGCGTACCGCGAGGAGGCCGCCGTGGACCGTGGGGTGAAGCGTCTTCACCCGACCGTCCATCATTTCCGGAAAACCGGTAAGGTCCGAGACGTCGCGCACCTCCAGCCCCGCGTCGCGCAGCGCCGTGGCCGTCCCGCCGGTCGAGACCAGT
>JAXDPC010000357.1:0-4440 GCA_034668525.1 Sphingomonadales bacterium | reverse complement strand
TTCCCGCGGCTGCGGCCCTCATCGCCGCTGCCACCGCCTCGGCGCCGGACGACGCCGCGATCGGGGCGGGATTCGAGGTGGAGCATTATGCGCTTTCGCTGACGCCCGATCCGGCCGGGAGATCGGTCGCCGCGACCGAGGTGATCAGGGTTCGCAGCCTTCGGGACGGGCTTCGTTCGGTCGTCTTTTCGCCCAACGCGCTGATCATCGACGATGCGAGGGTGAACGGGCGCGCGACGCGAGTCGCGTCCGATGAGAGCGGCATCGCCATCGCGCTCCCGTCGCCGCTCGCCCGCAGGCGCTCCGTCGACATCACCCTCCGCTACCACGGCGTCCCCCGCCGCGGGGTCACGGCGACTCCGACCTCGATGTACACGAGCTATTTTGCCTGCGACTGGATGATCTGCCTCCAGGATGCGCCGGGCGATAAGGCCTGGTTCGCACTGGATCTCAGGGTCCCCCAAGCCATGACCTCCTTGGCGGCCGGCCGGATGACCGGCCGGACGAGGGCCGACGGCGGCGCCGTCATTCACCGCTGGCGGAGCAGCCGGCCCTATTCGGCCTATCTGTTCGGCTTCGCGGTCGGGCCCTTCACCCGCGCCGGCGTCCGCAGCGGCGGCGCCGAGCTCATTTATTACGGCGAGGGGGCGACCGCGTCGGAGCTGACGCGGCTGTTCGCCGAGACCCCGAGGATGGTCGCCTTTTTCTCGGACAAGGCCGGCCTCCCGCTCCCGGACTCCCGCTATGCCCAGCTGCTCGTGCCGGGCCGGGAAGCGCAGGAAGCGGCGACCTACTCGCTGATCGGCCGCGGCGAGCTCGAGCGCAGCGCCGCGGATCCCTCCTCGGATTGGGTGATCGCCCACGAGCTTGCGCACCAATGGTGGGGCAATCTCGTGACCGCGCGCACCTGGCAGGACTTCTGGCTGAACGAAGGCATCGCCACCTTCATGACCGCCGCCTGGAAGGAGCACCGCTTCGGCGCCGCCGCCTATCGCACGGAGCTCGACACCGCCCGGGCGCGCCTGGCCCGCGCGCGCGACGCCGGCTGGGACAGGCCGCTCGCCTTCGCGGGCCCTTATCCGAACCTCGGCACGCGCCGCGCGATCCAGTACGGCAAGGGCGCATTGTTCATGGATCATCTCAGAAGGCTGCTCGGCGAGGAGGCGTTCTGGGCCGGCCTGCGGGCCTTCACCCGCCGCCATGCCGGCGGCAGCGTGACCAGCATCGACCTTGAGCGGGCGATGGAGCAGGCCGCGCACCGCGACCTTTCCGCGGTCTTCCGGGAATGGGTGTTCGGATGAGGGGCCGGCCCCCGTCATGGCAATGGCTGGCGACCCCGACAGGATTCGAACCTGTGGCCCTCAGATTAGGAATCTGATGCTCTATCCTGCTGAGCTACGGGGCCGCGCTGCCAGCGGAGTTAGGATGCGCGCGCGGCGGGGTCAATTCTCCTCGCCCGGCTCGACCACGGGGAAGGGCAAGGGCGCGACCGGGATGCCGTCGTCGATCAGGCTCTCGGCCTGGTCGCGCGTGGCGCGGCCGTGGATGGCGCGCGCCTCCGCTTCGCCGAGATGGATGGCGCGGGCTTCGTCGGCGAAGCGGTCGCCGACATGCTCGGACGAAGCGAGCATCTTCTTCTGCTCGGCGGCGAGCGACGCGAGCATGCGCTTCACGCTCTCGGAGTCGCCCGAGAACAGCTCGGGCCGCGGAGCGTCGGCGCCGGCGCGGTTGCCCTTGGCCCCGACCGCCGGCGCCATCACGGCCTTGGCCACCTCGCTCGATCCGCACAGAGGACAGGAGACCAGCCCCCGCCCCTGCTGCTCCTGATAATCGGCCGAGGAGCCGAACCAGCCTTCGAAAACATGGCCCTGGGGCACGCATTTGAGATCGAAGATGATCATATGGCGGGCGCTGCGAAGGCGCGGCGGTGGCGAAGCACCGGCAGGCGGGCGCGGACCTCGTCGAGCTGCGCCGGGTCGAGCGCGGCGAAGCCGACCTCGCGCTCGGCCTCTTCCATGTCGAGCAGCACCCGGCCCCAGGGGTCCACCACCAGCGAATGGCCGTAGGTGCGGCGGCCGTCCTCGTGCAGGCCGCACTGGGCGGCCGCGATCGCGAAGCAGGCGCTCTCGATCGCGCGGGCGCGGATGAGAACGTGCCAGTGCGCCTCGCCGGTCGGGACGGTGAACGCGGCCGGGATCGAAAGGATCGTGGCGCCCGCCCCGCTCAGCGCCGCGAACAGGCCGGCGAAGCGCAGGTCGTAGCAGATCGACAGGCCGAGCCGACCGATCGGGGTTTCGGCGACCACCGCCCGCTCGCCCGGTGCGTAGGCCGCCGATTCGCGCCAGCTCTCGCCGGTAGCGAGATCGACGTCGAACAGATGGATCTTCTCGTAGCGCGCGGCAATGCCGCCTTTCGCGTCGATGACGAAGCCGCGGTTGACCAGCCGGTCGCCCGCTCCGCCGAGCAAGGCGAGCGAGCCGAGATGGACCCAGATCCCGGCCTCGGCCGCCGCGGCGCGGACGGAAGCGAGCACCCGGTCGTCCGGCTCGCCGCGCAGGTGCGCCGCGGCGCGGGCACGGTCCTGGTCGAGCAGGCCGCTCATCTCCGGCGTGAACAGCATCGCGGCGCCGCCGGCCTTCGCCTCGCGCACCGCCCGCCCCAGCTCCGCCGCATTGGATTCCGGATCGATCCCCGTCCGCGCCTGGTAGAGCGCGACCTTCATTCGGCCCCGAGCTGAGGGTTCAGCATCGGGTCGAGCCGGCCGCTGCGCTCGAGCTCGGCGAGGTCGTCCGAGCCGCCGACATGGCGCCCGTCGATGAAGATCTGCGGCACCGTGGTGCGGCCGTCGGCGCGCTGGATCATCTCCTCGCGCTTGCCCGGGTCCATGCTGATCTCGATCTCCTCATAGTCGACGCCCTTGGACTGGAGGAGCTGCTTCGCCCGCGCGCAATAGGGGCACATGAACTTGGTGTAGATTTCGACGCGGGCCATTCCCTCGAGCTCCTTTCAGCGCGCACCGGCATGAGGTGCGCATCGCCCCCCGCGATGTCAACCGAGCGAGGAATGGGGTGTTCCCTGAGCCCCTCAGGCCGCCCAGGGCCGCTCGGCCGGGACCGGCGACTGCCGGGCCAATTCGGCCAGGCGCGCCCCGAGAAAGTCCATCACGGCGCGCACCCGCGGCGTGTGGCGGAGGCGCTCGTGGGTGAGCAGCCAGAGCGCCGAATCGTCGCTCGCGACCGGCTCGAGGCAGCGCACCAGATCGGGGTCGCGGTCGGCGAGGAAGCTGGGCAGTACGGCGAGACCGGCGCCGGCGCGGACCGCCGCCAGCAGGCCGCTCGCCGAGCTGTGGTGGATGGTCACCGCTTCCTCGAGCCCGTGACGGCGCAGCCATTTTCGGTAGGCGGGCCAGATCTTGTCGCCGCCGCCGCCGACGATCGCGTGGGTCCTGAGATCGGCGGCGGTGCGGGGCTGGGCGTGGATCGCGGCGTAGGAGCGGCTGCAATAGACGGTCCAGGGATCGGGCGCGATGCGGCGGCCGACGAGGCTCGAATTCGGCACATGGCCGCCGCGCAGCGCGACGTCGGCCTCGCCGGCGCCGAGGTCGCGGTGGACGTCGGCGGTGTCGAGCTGGATGCGCAGGCCTGGGTGCGCCTCGTGGAGGTCGCGCAGGATCGGCGGCACGATCGTCACCGCATAATGCTCGATCATGGTCAGGCAGACGGTGCCGGTCGCGTCGCGCGACTGCGCTCCGGCCGCCTCGGCGAAAGCGGCTGCCGCCGTCTCGACCGCCTCGGCCCGCGCGACGAGGGTCTCGCCGGCCGGCGTCAAGGCGTAGCCGGCCTGGCGCCGCTCGAACAGGACCAGGCCGAGCCCTTCCTCCAGCGCCGCCAGCCGCCGCGCGACCGTCGTCTGGCTGACCCCGAGCGAGCGCCCGGCGCCAAGCGTGCTGCCGCTGCGCGCGACCGCGAGGAAATGCTTGAGATCGTCCCAGTCGAGCGAAGCCGGCATGGCCTGTCCCCTGCACCCCGACATATGCCGGGGTCATTCTGCACATTTGCAGAACCGCCATGCAATATCGCTGATTGCGTTGCGATATGCAACTGATTATCTCTGCCCTCGAGCCAGCGCTGGCTGCACCCGAATCCTCATCGGAGACAGCCCATGAAGACCCTCTTCGTCGCCGCCATCGTCGCGGCCGGACTCGCATCCTTGCCGGCCCCCGCCCCGGCCCAGGCTCAGGACCAGCCGCGCATCGCGGTCGGCATCGCCGATCTCGATCTTTCCACCCCGCAGGGCCGGGCGACGCTCGACCTGCGCCTGCTCCATGCCGCGCGGACGGCGTGCGGCACGCCCTCGTCCGCCGATGCCCGCGGCGCGGCGAACCTCGACCGCTGCGTGGCGGACGCCCGCATCGCCGCCGCCGCCCAGCGCGACGCGGCG
>JAXDPC010000356.1:0-13071 GCA_034668525.1 Sphingomonadales bacterium | reverse complement strand
CGCCACGTTCGAGGCGATGCCGAAGGAGAGCGCGGTCCCCGCCGACAGCAGCACGTAGCCGCGCAGCAGCGATGCGGTCGCCGCGACCAGCGCGAACAGGCCGAAGCCGAGCGCGAGCAATGTCATCAGCTGCACGTCGAGGGCCGGCAGCGCCTCGTCGACGGCGAGCTGGAGAAGATAGGGCGAGGCGAGCACGTGCGCCTGGAGCACGAGGCTGAGCATCGCGGCCTGGCCGATCGATCGCTTGAGGCCGACGGCACCGCTCCACAGCTGGGTGAGGCGGAGCGGCTTTTTCTCGGCTTGCGGCTGGAAGTCGCGGGCGGGCCGCAGCTCCAGCGCGACGCCGGTGAAGTGGCGGGAGAGGGACTCGCGGTCGTGCCAGCGGCCGTCCTGCGCGGGATCGACGATATAGGCCTTGTCCTTGGAGACCCGCTCGAGGACGACGAAATGGTCCATGTCCCAGTGGAGGATGGCCGGCAGCTGGATGGCGGACAGGCTTTCGAGGCGGACCTTGAGCGGCCGCGGCGCGAAGCCGAGCGCGTCGGCACTTTCCATAAGCGATTTGAGGCCCACGCCCCGCGAGGAGATCCCGAAGCGTCGGCGGAGCGAGGCGAGGTCGAAATCGTGGCCCCAATAGTTCGCGATCATGGCGAGGGCGGCGAGACCGCATTCGGTGACTTCGGCCTGCCGGATCGGCCTGATCCGCCGCCGCGGGAAGAGGCCCGCGACCCGCGCCGGCGCGTTCACGGCGCCGCCGCGTAGAAGGGCTCGAACAGCAGTTCGACCAGGCTGCGGGAGCGGGTGGTGATGCGGGCACTGACGGTCATGCCAGGCCGGAGCGGGCGCGCGCGGCCGAACGCGCGGATCGAATCCTGCCGCAGCGTCGCCTCGGCGAGAAAGGCTTCTCCGCCACGCCCTGCCAGCGGCACGGCAGCCGCCGCCACGGAGTCGATCCGTCCCTCGATCGTGCCATGGGTCGCGAAGGGAAAGGCGTTGACGGCGATGCGGACATTCTGGCCCGCCTCGATGAAGCCGACCGCGTCGGGCGGCACTGCCAGCCGCGCCTGGAGGCGGCCCCGGTCGGCGACGAGCCTGCCCGGCACGATCGTCACCTTCGCGTAGGAGGCGGACGCGAGGAACGCGGCCGCGGCCAGGACGGCGGCGAGCAGGAAGGCGCCGAGCAGCTGCCATGAGACGGGAGGGACGAGCACCACGTCGCCGTGAAGACGGTCCTGCCCTCTCAGCGCCTCGGGCCTGAACAATTGCACAAAAAAAACCCCCTCTCGGGGGTTGGTATAAGTCGGTCCAGCGCCAGAGGCGAGGACTATGGTCTGCCCCGGCCGGCTAGCGGCCGGGGCCATATCCGGTTCAGCCGCGAATGCCCGTCTGACCTTCGGTGCCGCGGGTGCCGCCGGCGACCGCGGCGATTTCCGCCTCGGTGAGCTCGACGATGTCACGCTTTTCCATGGAAAATTCCTCCCTGTCCGAAACTCGGAGACCCACTCGATACGCGTTCGTAAACGCCGCGTAAACTTAATTTCGAACCGTTTTAACAACGATCTCCATTAACTAGCCGGAAAGCGTTGGGTCCGGGGATGCCCGAAGGACGATCGCGGCGCAGGCGAAGTTACTCCGCGGCGACTGCCCGCCGGCTGCGTCCAAATGCTTGGCCCGCAGCGGCCGGCCGCGGGAAAATCCAATTATCTCAAGTCATTCGCCAACTGACCCAAAAGTGGCAGTCCCGGCGGAACGGCCGGCGACCGACGGTCGTCGTGCGGGCGCGCGCTGTCCTGGAAGACACGCGAAGCCGGCGAAAAGGCTGTTGCTTCGCTGCCACAGGGGTGCGCCGCGAAGAGCGATCGTTTCGAGATGGAACAGGCGCTTAGCAGCACATTGACGGCGATTCCCGCGAATCACCCGATTCGCGGTCCGCCCCGATTCGCGGAAGCTCAGCGCCCGCGCAGCGATAGGTCGTCGCGATAGCGGCTTTCGATGAAGCGGTGCTCGATCGCAAAGCTCGTCTCGCGGCAGCCGTCGACCTCGCCGCACAGCCGCGTGAGCTCCTCGGCCACCGCACCGAGGCTTTCGGTCAGGCGCAGGCTGTTCTCGGAGCGCGGCCCGCGCGCCTCGGGCGGCAGCGCGATGTAGGAGTCGACCAGCCGCGGGAGATGGCCGCCGACCAGTCGCCGCACCTCGTCCTGGAGCGGCGAACCGTCCGGAATGTCGGCCAGGCCGGGCGCGAGGCGCCGCAGCCGTTCGACGATCAGGTCGGCGGCGGGCAGTGCGGCGCGCGGCAGCTCGTCGCAGCGGTCGAGCAGCCAGCGGTCGCAGCGTTCGGCGAGCGTCGGCAGCGGGATCCGGGCCACGTCGCGCCGGGTCGGCGCCCGCGGCGCGCGCCCTGCCCAGGTCGGGAAGGTCATGCTCAGCATCGCCGCCAGCATGATCGCCGGGAGCGCGACCAGCCAGGTGAAGAATCCCGCCGATCCGAACGCGCTCAGGGCGATCAGCAGGAACAGCAGGGCGACGAAGATCAGGCCCGCCCGCCGCATCCGCCGGAAGAATTCGGCGGCGCCGCGCTTCAGCTTGCGCCCGCTCGCTTCCCGCGCCGTCCGCGAGCCGAGCTGGCGCATCAGGAAATCCTCGGTGTCGACGAGCGCCCGCTCGAGGTCCCGCATCTCAGCTCCCTTCGAAGGTCGAGGGATCCTTGTAGCGGCTCTCGATGAACCGGCCCTGGGTCTCGAAGGCGTCGCGGTCCTGCCGGGCGAGCCGCGAGCCGATATCGTCCAGCGCCGCGTTCGCCGCCCCGAGGCTGGCGGTAAGGCGCTCGTCGACGGTGAGGCCCTCGCCGTCGCGCTCGTGGCGATAGGCGGCGGGGACCCGCTCGTAGCGCTCGATCAGTTCGGGCAGATGCTTGCCCATCAGCCGCCGCGCATCCTGCGCCAGCGGGTCGAGCGGCTCCAAAGCGGAGAGCCGCGATTCGAGCAGAGGCAGCTGCTTCGTGATCGCGTCCGCCTGCCGCGCCGCCGGCGGCGGCAGCGCGCGGCGCTCGGCGACGAGCAGGCTCTCGAGCTGCTGGACCACCGCCCTGGTCGGCATCTGCTCGCTATATTCGGCGCGCCGGCGCTCGCCGGCGGGCCAGACGGCGAACAGGATCATGATTGCGAGGATGGCGAAGCTGACCACGAACAGCCCGCTCCAGCCGATCGGCCCGACGGCGAGGCCGAAGCCGATGGTCATCACGATCAGGGCGACGATCGCCATCCCCATCGTCGCCAGCCGCCGTCCCACCGCGGCCGCGCTCCGCCCGTAATGCCGCCGCCGGGCGCTGGCCGCCTCGGGAGTCCGTCCGTCCCAGCGCGCAACCGCCTCGTCGAAGCGGGCGATCGCATCGTCGACGCCGAGCGGATGGTCGGCCAAATCAGCCCTCCAGCGAGCTCAAAGGCGAGGCGTCGCCGGTGAGCCGGTTCTGCTCGACGCCCTCGGCGCGGGCGATATAGCCGCGCGACTTCTCGACCTCGCTGGAGAGGGTGTCGACCGTCTGCTTCATGTTGCCCAGCGCCTCGAGCTTGAACTGGTCGATCATGTCCATCGTGTCGTAGATGTTCTGGAAGGCGCGCTGCAGCGTCTCGAGCGGGATGGTCGCGGAGGCGGCCTGCTTGTGGATGTCGCCCGACTGGCTCTTGAGGAGCGTGCCGGTCGATTCGATGACGTTGGCGGTGGTCGTGTTGAGCGCGGTGACCTGCTCCAGCACCAGCCGCTGGTTGGTCATCGCCTGCGCCACGGTCACCGCCGTGCGCAGGGCCGAGACCGTGGTGGTCGAGGCGCGGTCGACGCCTTTCACCAGCTCGACATTGTTCTTCTTGACGAGGTCGAGGGCGAGATAGCCCTGCACCGTCACCGCCATCTGCGTCAGCAGGTCGGTGGTGCGCTGGCGGGTGTAGAAGAGGGCGGTCTCGCGGATCGCCTTCGCCTTGGCGGGCTCGGTCGCGTCCAGCTCGTTCGCTTTCTCCTCGAGCCTGGCGTCGAGCGTCTTCGAGATGTGGATCATCTGCTCGAGCTTGCCCATCGTCTTCCACATATTGGCGCGCTCGACGTCGATCGCCGCATTGTCCTGCAGCAGCTCGTCCTTGCCCGAGGCGAGGCTGGAGAGGATCTGCGAGATGTGGGTCTGGGACGACTGGTATTTGTGGAAATAGGAGCGGAGCGAGTTGCCCCAGGGAATGAGCCCGAACAGCTTCTTCTGGCCGGTGAGCTTGCCGTTGTGGCCGGGATCGAGGTCCTCGACGGTGCGGCGCAGTTCGGTGAGGTTCGCGCCGATGCCGCTGTCGGCGTCGATCGCCTTCACGGGCCGGTCGAGGAAGCGGTTCGAATGGCCGGCGGCCTCGGAGATCTCGCGTCGGCCCATGGCGGTCAGCTGGTCGACCTTGCGGCCGAACTCGGGCGAGTTGGAATCGAGCGCGATCAGCTCGTCGACGAAATTCTCGACTTTCTCGTCGAGCTGGCTCCGCTGCTCGTCCTTGAGCGGCACGAGCCCGCCGGCCTGCGCCGGCTCGACCGGGGTCAGCGGCGGCGGCGGCTCCAGCGTCATCGTCGGCCGGCCTTCGGTCCCAGTCTGCGTAGCCATGTCCCCGCGATCCTCTCTTCGTGCGTGAATTGGGTGGTTAGCCCCTGACACGCAAGAGCGAAAGTGTATTATAGGGACAAGACAGTTTGGAGCTAGGGGCGGCTAGGCGCGGCCGGGGTTTCCGAGACGGGCGAGCAGCACGGCCTTCGCATTCTCATATTCGGCGTTGGTGACGGCGCCGACCTTGCGCAGCTCGTTGAGCCGTTCGAGTTCTTCGAGCGGGCTCGGCCGGTCCGGCTCGGCAGCGGCTGCCGGGGCCGCGGGCTCGCCGCGGCCGGCGCGCGCGAACAGGGCCTTCACCTCCGGCGGCGCGTGCGGCTCCATGTCGACGCCGAAGGCCCAGAGGCCGGCGTCCGCGCGGTCGTACCAGACGGGAAAGCGGTCGGCGACGCGCGGGATCGCGACGCGCGAGACGGTGACCGTCTTCCTGCGCTCGAGCGGCGCGCCGCCGTCGACCGGCTGGACCCGCATCGTCACCTCGACGCGCGGATTGTCGTTGATGGTGATGCCGGTATCCTGGACGTGGGTGACGGTGCCGACCCCCTGGGCGCCGGTGGCGACGAGCCGCATCGCCTGCGCCTCCTTGCCGGCGCCGATCCGGCGCAGGCCGGCGCCGAGCAGCAGGGGCAGCAGGCCGAAAAAGGCGAACATGCCGCCGAAGATGTAGAAGGCGCCGGTCTTGCCGTCGCCGAACCAGCCGGCGGCGAGCGCGCCGAGGCCGATCGAGACGAACACGCCGCAGAAGGCGATGACGCCGCCGCCCATGAAGATGCCGGCGACCGATGTAAGGATGCCGACCGGAAGCGCGATGAAATAGGGCGTTAGCGACGAGGGACAGGCACCGTCATAGCCGTTGCCGCAGCTTCCGACCTGGATGAGGTGGAAGAGCGAGACTCCGATCAGCACATTGCCGATCAGGCCCACCACCAGCCCGCGCCACGATGTCGCCCCCATCATGACGGTGACGTTACGACCGCCGGGCCGAACCGGCAACCGGTTCAGGCGCGCGTTGCCGGCAGCGGCGCGTCGATCGTGCAGACCACGCCCTCGCGGCGGAATTCGATTCCCGCGCGGCCGTCGAGCTCCGAGGCGAGGCCGCGCTCGATCATCCTGCTTCCGAAGCCGCGGCGCGTCGGTTCGGTGACGTCCGGGCCGCCGCTCTCGCGCCAGGCGAAGCGCAGGCGCCCGTCGGCGGCCTCCCAGGCGATCGCCACGCGGCCCTCGGGCGCGGACAGGGCGCCATATTTGATCGCATTGGTCGAAAGCTCGTGGACGGCAAGCGCCAGCGACACCGCAGCCTTGGGCGCGAGCTCGACGTCGGGCCCGTCGATCGCGAAGCGCTCGGCGCGGGCGCGGTGCGGCGCGACCGTGTCCTCGACGATCTTGCGGATCGAGACGGGCGCCCAGTTGCGCTCGGTGAGCAGATTGTGGGCGGCCGAGAGCGCCGCCAGGCGGCCTTCGAAAGTCTGACGCGCGCCGGACGCCGCCTCGCCGCTGAAGGTCTGGTGGGCGATGCTCTGGACGATGGCGAGCATGTTCTTGACGCGATGGTTCAGCTCGTTGATCAGCAGCCGCTGGTGCGCCTCCGCTTTCTTCCAGTCGGTGCGGTCGAGCATGGCGCCGATCATCCGCACCGCCGCGCCGCTCTCGTCGCGGATGATGGCGGCGCGGTCGAGCACCTCCGCATGGCTGCCGTCGGCGCGCCGGAACCGATATTCCTCGGACCATTCGGAGGCGCCGCCCGCGATCGCCGCGCGCGCGCTCGCATCGACCCGGGCGCGGTCGTCGGGATGGATATGGTCGAGCCACCAGGCACCGGTCACCCGCACCGTGTCGGGATCGTAGCCGTAGGCGGTCTGCAGCGCCTCGTTCCAGTCGAGCTGGTCGGTGGTGAGGTCGCAGTCCCAGATCGCGTCCTTGGTCGCGCGGAAGGCGAGCCGGTAGCGCTCCTCGGCGCGCCGGGCCACGTCCTGCGCCAGCCGCAGCTCGTGGACGTCGGTGCAGGTACCGTACCAGCGCAGGACGTCGCCCGAAGGCCCGCGCACCGGCTGGGCTCGGCCGAGCACCCAGCGATATTCGCCCGACCGGTGCCGCAGCCGGTATTCGATATGATAAGGCTCGCCGGTGGCCAGGGAATGGCGCCAGACCTGCCATGCGCGCTGCCGGTCTTCGGGGTGGAACATCTCGTTCCAGGCCTCGCCGTCGGTCGCGCCGCGGGCGACGCCGGTATAGTCGTACCAGCGGCGGTTGTAATAATCGTGATAGCCGTCGGGCCGGGTCGACCAGATCATCTGGTCGATCGAATCGGCAAGGGCGTGGAACGAGGCTTCGCCTTCGCCCGGAGCGGGGCTCGGCGTCGCCGTCGCGGGATCGAGCGGAAAAGCGCTCATCGGATCGACGCGAGCTCGACGCCCCTGGTCTCGCGCGCGAGCAGGGCGGTGATCCCGCTGATCAGGCAGGCGGTTCCGACATAGACGGCGATCCAGAAGGCGCCGCCATATTCGCGGAAGATCGCGGTCGCGACGATCGGCGCGAGCGAGCCGGCGACGATCGAGGTCAGCTGGTAGGCGATCGACGCGCCCGAATAGCGGTAGCGGGTCGGGAACAGCTCGGCGATGAACGCCGCCTGCGGTCCGTACATGGTGCCGTGCAGGACGAGCGCGATCGAGAGGGCGAGGACGATCGTCCCATAGTCGCCGCTCGCCAGCATCGGGAAGAAGGCGAAGCTGAACGCGGCGAGGCCGAGTCCGCCCGCGGCATAGACCCAGCGCCGGCCGACCGCGTCCGACAGCCGTGCCGCCAGGGGAATGGCGAGGAAATGGACGATCGAGCCGATCAAAACCGCCTGCAGCGCCACGTCGCGCGAGAGTCCGGCGGCGCTGGTGATGTAGGTCAAGGAGAAGCCGGTGATGACGTAATAAGAGATGTTCTCGCCGACCCTGAGCCCGGCGCCGACCAGCAAAGCCCGGGGCTTCTCGCGCAGCACGTCGAGCGCCGGCGCGCTGGGCGGCGCGTCCGCCGCGGCGAGCGATTCCTCGAACGTGCGGCTCTCCGCGACCGAGGTGCGGATCCACCAGCCGAGGGCGACCAGCACCGCCGAGAGCAGGAAGGGGACGCGCCAGCCCCAGGCGACGAACTGCTCGTTCGTCAGCAAGGCGGACATGAGGGCGAGCACGCCCGAGGCGAGGACGAGGCCGAGCGGCACGCCCGCCTGCGGCCAGCTCGCCCAGAAGCCGCGGCGGGCGGCGTCGCCATGCTCGGCCGCGAGCAGGACCGCGCCGCCCCATTCGCCGCCGACCGCGAAGCCCTGGACGAGGCGCAGCAGGACGAGCAGGATCGGCGCCCAGATGCCGATCTGGCCATAGGTCGGCAGCAGCCCGATCAGGACCGTCGCCGCGCCCATCAGGAAGAGGCTCAGCATCAGCAGGCGCTTGCGCCCGATCCGGTCGCCATAATGGCCGAACACGATGCCGCCCACCGGCCGCGCGAAGAAGCCGAGCGCGTTCGATCCGAACGCGACCAGAGTCCCGGTCCACGGATCGAGCGACGGGAAGAACAGGACGTTGAAGATCAAGGCGGCGGCGGAGATGTAGAGGAAGAAGTCGTACCATTCGATCATGGTGCCGACGAGGCTCGCCGCCACCACCTTCTTCAGATCCCGCGGCGTGCCCTGCGTCGCTTCGCCCATCATTCCCCCTTCGCGCGCGTCTCGCGCCGTCTTCTAGGCACAAGCGGCGCGGGGACGCCAGCGGGAAGAATCAATAGGTTATGGTGAGGTAGCGCGGTTGGGTTTCGGCGGCCGGATCGCCCTCGGGCGCGGGGGCCCTCAGCGGCCCGGTGAAGACGACGTCGCCGCTGCGGCGGACCGGCGCGCCCAGTATCGCGGCGGCCTCGTCGAGCGGCTGCTCGTCGTGGCGACGCGCGGTCATGGTCGCGACCCTCGCCCCGCTCGAGCAGGCGACGGCGTGGCCGGTGTCGGACTGATTGCGGACCGCGCAGGCCGGAACGACGGTGGCGGTCACGGAGAGGGTCGCCCGGGCCGCTTCGGCAGCGGCCGGCGTGGCGCCGAGAAAGGAGACGAGGACGGCGAGGCCGTACCGCGCTGAAATTCTTCTCGAATGAAACGCTATCCCCACGCCGCGGATCGACCTTCCCCCAATCGAGGCGCCATCAGCCACAGGGCCCGTTCAGAAACGGTTTGGCGCCGCCTGCGGTTCTTACGGGGCGGGGGCAGGCGGGCCAAGCGGCGCTTTCGGGCTGCCCCGCGACGGGACGGTCGAAGGCCGCGGCCCTACCGGCGGTTCCCGGGCTTTTGCGGGCGGCTAGCGGCGGCCGTCGGCGCGGCCGGCGAAATAAGCGGCGCAGCTTCCGCGCAACGCGGCAGTCTCGCTGGCATTGAGGCCGTAGGCGCGGGCGAGGGTGCCGAGGAAGGCGCGCGGGTCGGGCTGGCTGCCGGCGGCGCGGCACACCGTCGTCATCGCCTCGAGCTCGAACAGGCCTTCGCGGCTCGAACGGACGAGCCGCGGCTGAATCGCTTCGGCGCGCGCCTGCAGCTCGAGTGAGCGGCGGTCGATCTCCGGAAGCCCGCTCGGGCCCAGCAGCAGAGCTGCAAGAAGAATGCTCATGTCCCAATCCCCGTATTAACCCGGGGGAGAAGTAAAGGCCTTTGGTAAAGAAGCCGTTAACCATGGTCTTTACATTGGGGTCCCGCGAAGCGCTGCCCGTGCGCTTCCGGTTGATCCTCCTGAACCTCAGCTAACGCGCCGATTCAGACCGGGCTCATGCGACTCGGCCTAGACCTTCATCCATCCCGCGGGGCCCGCACCTCCCGCGAGAGAAAATAAGAGTGAAGGAGTATCCCGATGCGCAAGATCCTGATCGCCGTATCCGCCGTGACGCTGGCCGTCCCGGCTCTCCCGACCGTCGCCTCGGCGCAGCAGGGTTATTACAACGGCCCGACCTGGCAGGGGCGCGACGGCCGCATCTATTGCCGCCGCTCGAACGGCACCACCGGCCTCATCGTCGGCGGCGCCGGCGGCGCCCTGGTCGGCCGGGCCCTCGACGGCGGCCGCTCGCGGACCGCCGGCACCGTGCTCGGCGCCGCCGTGGGCGCCCTGTTGGGCCGCGAGGTCCAGAGGGGCCGCAGCACCCGCCGCTGCCGCTAAGCAAGTTGAGTAGCGAAGCCCAGTATCCCGGCTTCGCCGCGTGGAAGACGCCCCGGCCAGAGCGCCGGGGCGTTTTTCGTTTGGAAAGTTCCTCCTTGCCGGCGAAGCCGATGGGGAGGGGGACCATGCGCAGCATGGTGGAGGGATAGAAGGCGCAGGCTTCGGAGGGTTCGCGCACGATCCCGGGAGTCGGAGCCAGTTACCCCTCCGCCACCCTGCGGGTGGTCCCCCTCCCCATCTGGCGATGGGGAGGAGCCTGTGCCGCCCACAGCGCCGGAGCGCTGGCGGGGTTGGCCGCGGCGATCGGGATCATCGCCCGGAACGCGTCTGTGAACCGGCCGTCGACCCGGATGCTGAAGGTCAGGCCCGGCGCGGCATCGGCGCCGTGATACTGGTTGACGGTATCGAACCAGGCGCCGTGCGAGCGCACCTCCAGCCGCTCGCCGCTCGCCGGGTTCAGCATGTAGAGCGGCTTGGACAGGTTGGTGCGGAACCACACGAACTCGTGGCACAGAGCCGGGCTGTCGTGGTCGCGGTGGGCGGGCACCGCCCGGCCGTTGAAGTCGTACATGATGATCATGCGTCCGGTCGCCGCGAAGGGGAGGGTGGCGATGAAGTCCATCAGCGGCGCGAACTCCTCCGCCTCCGGCGCCGGCCGCCAGAGCTCGGTCCGGTCGAGCGCGTAATAATCGTCCTTCGCGTCGGTGCGCGCGAGATGGACCAGGCGCGAGCCCGGCAGGCGGGGCGCGTCCCCCCCCAGCAGGAACGGGCCGGTATCGAAGGCGAGGTCGCCCGCGGCTTCGAGCCGGGCGCTCAGCCGCTCCGTGACGAACCCGTCCAGCGCCTTCAGCCGGTCCACGTCGATATGGGGATCGAGGTCCACATAGCTCGGATAGAGCGGCCGCTGCGCCAATCGTCATCTCCTCGCTAAGCCACTGCGCCGCCAGCGGGAAACCGCCGCTTTCGGCAGCGTAACGGAACCCCGGGGCGCTTCCGCCGTTCTGCGGGTCTCGGTTATTAAAAAAAGCCTGCCTTAACCTGTGTTGGTTGTGAGTTAGAGTTTTCAATCTACTTGCAGCGACATAGTCCACATCACGTTCGATGCACGAACTGCATTCAACAGGCGTCGGTTCCGGCGGCGAAGAGGTATTGCGTCAGCACATGAAGATTTACGTCAGCGGCCTCTATTCCGGCGGCAATCCGCAACCAGGCGTCGGAATCATTCGATCGTTGCGTCAGGGCTACCCCAATGCGACGCTTGTCGGCGTCGAATACTCAAATCGCGTGTCGGGAATACACTGGCAGGATCTCGACGACCTGTTCATCCAGCGGCCGTGGGACGAGCTCGACCTCGATCTCTATGGCGAGAAGGTGAAGGCGCTGCTCGACGGCGGCGCCTATTGGATCTCCGGCAGCGACCTGGAGGCGATGTGGCTCGCCGACCTCCTGCCGGAGGGACACAGGAACCTGCTCGCGCCGCCGATGGGCGCGCTGAAGCGGATCGGCAAGCCCGCGGTCGAGGCGCACGAGGGCCTGCCGGTCAAGATCCCGACCTGGATCTCGACCGACCTCAGCGACTGGGAGCTGCACGCTTTCTGCCGCAGGCATAATTGGCGGGTCTGGCTCAAGGGCCCCTATTACGACGCCGCGCGGACGCCCAGCTGGGACGTGTTCGAGGCCGCCCGCAACGCGCTCACCAAGGTCTGGTCGACGCAGAAGCTGTTCCTCCAGGCGCATGTCGGCGGCTATGAGGAATCGGTGATGCTCTCGGCCTATGAGGGCGAGCTGCTCGGCGCCGTCTCGATGCGCAAGCGCGACATCACGCCGGAGGGCAAGACCTGGGCCGGCGACGTCTGCGACGTGCCCGAGGATTTCCTCGCCCCGCTCCGCCGCATCGTCAGGGAGCTGGACTGGACCGGCGGCGGCGAGCTGGAGATGGTCCGCGATCCGACGAGCCAGCTCTGGCTGCTCGAATGGAATCCGCGCTTTCCGGCCTGGGTCCACGGCGCCACCATCGCCGGCACCAATCTTCCCGCGCGCCTCGTCCAGGCGGCGAGCGGCGTCCTCGCCCGGCCCGAGCGCGCCGAGAGCGAGGAGTTCACCCGCGTCGTGCTCGAAGTGCCGGTGCGCGCCGATTATCCTCTCCCGCCGCTGCCCGAGCCCTTCGCCGGCGCGATCGGCCATTCGATGAAGCATCCTTCCGGCCTGCCCTCGCTCGCCGAGCGCCTCCACCAGCGCGACGCCGCGATGATCGAGACCGAGGCCGAGGATGAGGGCGGCGAGGCGCCCAGGGTGCCCGAGACCTTTCTCGCCGACCTTTCGGCGATCGATTTCGAGAAGGTGCGGACGCCCGAATTCCTGTTCATGGGATCGACGGCCGAGGCGCTGTTCCGCAACGCCAATGCGCGCGCCCACCGCCTCTCGACCAACGAGACGCAGGTGGTGAACGCTTATTCGATCAAGACCAATCCCGATCCGCGCCTGATCCGGCTCGCGCGCGACAACGGCTTCCTGGCCGAGGCGATCAGCCTGCTCGAGGTCAAGGCCGCGCTCGACGCGGGCTTCCGCCCCGACGAGGTGATCCTGAACGGCCCGGCCAAATGGTGGCCGGAAGGGATGATGCCGAAGGAGCGGATGCACGCCTTCTTCTGCGATTCGATCGCCGATCTCGACCGCACCGTCGCCGCGATGGCGGCGGGCGAGATGTCGTCCAGGCATGTCGGCGTCCGCATCCGCACCCCCAACGTCGTCTCGCGCTTCGGCATCCCCCTCGACAGTCCGAAGACCTTCCGCAAGCTGATCGACGGGGTGAAGCGGCTGCCGGAGGACGTGAAGTTCGGAGTCCATTTCCACATGGCCTCGGCGAACATCGGCGTCGCCCAATGGTGGCATCTGTTCGAGTCGATCCTCAAATGGTGCCGCGCGATCGAGAAGCTCACCGGCCGCAGCATCGAGATACTCGACATGGGCGGCGGCTGGTTCCCCGACGACTGGCACGACGGCGAGGAGGGCGATTTCGCCCGCGCGGTCGAGACGATCCGCGCGCTCCTGCCGGGCGTGCGCCAGATCGTCTCCGAGCCGGGCAAGGCGATGGCGCAGCCCTCCATGGCGCTCGCCATGCGCGTGCTCGAAGTCCAGGAGCATGAGGACGATTATGTCGAGGCCGTCGTCGACGGCTCGATCGCCGAGCTCCCCATGTATTTCTTTTACCCCCACCGCATCCTGAGGAAGGACGGCGACACGGGCGAATGGCAGACGCTGACGCGCGGCAAGACCCATCTG
>JAXDPC010000355.1:0-4182 GCA_034668525.1 Sphingomonadales bacterium | reverse complement strand
ACTCTCTCGATCAACTACGTGCCGTTCCGCTCGCACCCGAACCGCAGCGTGTCGCTGTCCGCGAGCACCATCTTCGACGTCGACGCACGGCGCCTCGCGAGCTTCCTCAGGGGGTTCGCGCCGCTCGCCGGCCGGGACATCAGGATCAGCGCGCGTCTGGCCTTCTGAAGTGACGACCGTCGCGATCCTGACGCCGGGGCCCCACGACCTCGCTTTCCGGAGCCGCTGGCGCGACGTGTTGGAGCACAACGCCGAGCCGCTGCGCCGCATCGGGCTCAAGGTCCGGAGCCGCGCCTGGACCGAGGCGGGCGACCTCGCCGCCTTCGACCTCGTCCTGCCTTTGCTGGTCTGGGGTTATCACCGCGACCAGGCCTGGTGGCTGGCGCGCACCGCCGCGTGGGAGGGGCAGGGCGTGCGGCTGTCCAACGCGCCCTCGGTGCTGCGCTGGAACGCCGAGAAATCCTATCTCGGCCGCATCGCCGAGCGCGGCGCGCCGGTCGTGCCGACCGTCTATGTCGAGCGCATCTCGGAAGCTGCTCTGGGCGACGCGGCTGCGGCGTTCGGGACCGAGCGTGTGGTCGCCAAGCCGCTCGCTTCGTCGACGGCCTGGCGGACGATCCGCTGGCCGGGCGGCCGTATCGAGGACGGACCCGAGGGCGCGGCGATGATCCAGCCCTATCTGCCGCGGATCGAGAGGGACGGCGAGGTTTCGCTCCTCTATTTCGGCGGGAGCCATTCTCACGCGATCCGCAAGGTGCCGCAGCCCGGCGAGTTCCGGGTCCAGCCCGAATATGACGGCATCATCTCGCCTCACGCGCCCGCCCGGGACGAGCTGGAAGCGGCGGCCGCCATCCTCGCGGCGGTCGACGAGCCGCTGCTCTACGCGCGGGTGGACCTGGTGCGCGGCCTCGACGGGGCGCCCGCGCTGATCGAGCTGGAGCTCATCGAGCCCGATCTCTACCTCGGTTACGATCCCGCCCGCGGCGCGCCTTTCGCTGAAGCGGTGCGCGCCGCCGCGGGCTGAAAAATGCTGCGGCCATGCTGCGCAGCATGAACGGCCGATGTGTGGCTTGTTCACCACTCCTAAACCGCCCTGTGGATAAATCTGGATTAGGTCTTGCGTCACGATTCTCGGTGCCTGTATCAAGCGCCTGGGGACGGGAGGGGTAGGATGAGTAGAGTTGTAAAAGAATTTATTGAGATCAAGGACTTCACTACCCTCGACGCGCTCATCGAGCGGCTGGTCGAGCTTCGCGGTTCGGTGCCCGACTCGGCGGAAGCGGAAGTGAAGCTCAGGGGCGACGACGTCTTCGGACGGCAATTGTGCGTCTCCTACATGCGGCCTCAGACTAGCGCCGAAGCCGATTGCGACGCCCGTTATGCCAGCGCCTATCGCGAGAGCCGCGAGCGCGAGCTGCAGCGCCTCCAGGAAGAGCTCGGCGTGGTCTGCCGTGTCCCGCGCTCGAACCGGCGCCGGCTGCGCATCGTCGCCTGACCAGCCGGGGCCCGCGCCCCGTCCACAGCGATGGCCGAGCATCCGCCCTCAGGCTGAACGCCTGCGGCAGCGGCACCGGATGAACATCCCCCCGGCCTACCTACCATTCGGCGAAATTGCCGTCTCGGGTGCGGAAGATCGGGTTGCGCCAGCGGTGGCGGTCCTTGTGCGATTCGCGGACGGCCGCCTCGTCGATGGCGATGCCGAGGCCGGCCCCGGCGGGGATCGGCAAATTGCCGTCGATCGGCGTCAGCGCCTCGCGGTCGGTGCAGTAGGTGAAGAGGTCGGCGCCGACATTGTAGTGGATGCCGAGCGACATCTCCTGGATGGCGAGGTTCGGCGTGCAGGCGGCGAGCTGGAGGCAGGCGGCGAGCGCCAGCGGGCCGAGCGGGCAATGGGGCGCGACGGCGATGTCATAGGCCTCCGCCATCGCCGCGATCCTGCGCGCCTCCAGGATGCCGCCGCAATGGCTGAGGTCGGGCTGGATGATGTCGACCGCGCCCGAGGCGAGGAAGGGCTTGAAGTCCCAGCGCGAATGCAGGCGTTCCCCCAAAGCGATCGGCGTGGAGACCAGCCGCGAGAGCTGGGCCAGGCCTTCCGCATTCTCCGCAAGCAGGGGCTCCTCGATGAACAGCAGGCCCAGCGGCTCGACCGCCTTGGCCAGCTGCCTGGCGAGCGGCTTGTGGACCCGGCCGTGAAAATCGAGGCCGACATCCACGCCCGCCGCCTGCGCCGCCTCGACCCGCGCCACCACCTCGTCGAACAGCTTGGGCGTGCCGATCCAGTCGAGCTCGGCGGTCGCGTTCATCTTGATCGCCGAGAAACCCTGCGCGCGCCGCGCGGCGGCCGCTTCGCCGACGTCGTCGGGGCGGTCGCCGCCGATCCATGCATAGGCGCGGATATGCTCGCGCACCTTGCCGCCGAGCATTTCCCAGGCGGGAAGGCCGAGCGCCTTGCCCTTCAGGTCCCAGAGCGCCTGCTCCAGCCCGGCCAGCGCCGACATCAGCACCGGCCCGCCGCGGTAGAAGCCGCCGCGATAGCCGAGCTGGAAGACGTCCTCGATCCGGTAGGGGTCGTGGCCGATGAAGCGGTCCTTCAGCGCCTCGAAGGCGCCGTCGACCGCCTCGGCCCAGCCCTCGAGGCTGGCTTCGCCCCAGCCGACGGCGCCGTCGTCGCTCTCGACGCGGACGAACAGCCAGCGCGGCGCGACGTAGAAGGTCTCGATCCGTCCGATCTTCATCGCGCCGCTCCAACCGCACCTTTGCGCAGTCTATCGGCGCCGGAGCCGTTCGTCACTGTTCCGGCTCCTGCTGCGGCGAAGAGGCGGCGCGGCCGGCGGCGTCACCGGGGGCGTCCTCGCCGAGCTTCTTGATCGGCACGACGAGGCAGACGCTGGAGGCGGGGAGGACATTGCGCCAGTCCTTGATCAGCTGCCTGTAGGCCTTGCCGACGGGGCGGATGTTGCGGTCGAGGTCGTAGAGGCCGAGCGGGTTGACGCGGTTGTTCTGCTCGCGCAGCGCCGTGTCCCAGTCGACCTGGTCCGTGAGCGAATACCAGGTGAAGCCGACGGTCGGGATGCCGACGTTGCGGAGGCGAAGCACGTTCGCCCATTCCTTCCACAGCCATTTCACCGCCTCGTCGCCATGCGGCCCTTGCGAAAGGTTGGTCTCGGTGTGCATCACCGGCACGCGGTAGCGGTTGTAATATTGGCGGGTGATCTCGGAATAGCCGAACGTCTCCCCGGACGCTATCGTGCGGCCGTCGGCAAAGACGCGATGCTCGTTCGTCCAGTAATAATCGTTGCCGAGGATGCAGTTCTGCTTCAGCCGATGCTCGAGGAAGAAATGATACTCCTCGCGCGTCATGCCGTTGTCCATGAGGAACTCGTACATCTCGCTGTCGACGCGGCGGCCGTAATTGAGGTCGAGCGTCAGGAAACGCTGCGAGTTCAGCACCTCGGCGCGGTGGATCGCCGCCGGGCTGTCGGCGTGGAAATATTCGGAGCTTTCGGACTGGATGAAGATGGCGTCATGGCGGCGCTTCAGGATCTCGACCATGGCGAGCACGTTCGCCTTGACGATGTGCTTGAGCGCCGTGACGAAGGAGCGGTCGTCCTTGGCCTGCTCGTTCCACCAGCCGTATTTGGCCGAGAAGACCGCGCAGATGAACATCTCGTTGACCGGCGTGTAGAGCTGCACCCAGGGGAAGCGCTCGGCGAAGGCGGCCGCATATCCGGCGAAAAGCTGGGGAAAATCCGGATTCTGGAAATTGCCGAGCCAGTCGGGAAGGCCGAAATGGCAGAGATCGACGATCGGCGTGATCTCGCGCCGCTTCAGCTCGGCGAACGTCTCGCCGGCGAAGGTCCAGTCGTACTGGCCGGGTCCGAGGAAGGTCTTGTGGAGCGGCGGCCCATAGCGGAGATACTGGATGCCGAGCTCCTCGACGCAGTCGAAATCGTCGCGCCAGCGCCGATAATGGCCGCACACGTCCATCTGGTCGACGCGGACCCGGCCGCCCTTGACCTTCGGGATGCTGTTCTCGATCCCGGTCGCGAAAATGATATTGGCGATGGGGCCCTCCCGTGGCGACGCGCGCGGCAACAACGACGTAGAGAAAGGGCGGGCGCGGATAAAGTTTCATGCGCATGGCGGACGATCCGGCTTGCAACCTCGCCGCCGGGCGGGTGT
>JAXDPC010000354.1:0-3809 GCA_034668525.1 Sphingomonadales bacterium | reverse complement strand
CCGATGCCGATCGCGCTCTTCACCGTTCCGCCGCGAAGCCCCCCGGCCTCGGTGATCCCGAGGTGGAGCGGGCAGTCGACGGCGTCGGCGAGCTGCTGGTAGGCGGCGACGGCGAGGAACACGTCGGAGGCCTTCACCGCCACCTTGTAGTCGCGGAAATCATGCTCCTCGAGGATGCGGATATGGTCGAGCGCGCTCTCGACCAGGGCTTCAGGGCAGGGCTCGCCATATTTTTCGAGAAGGTCGCGCTCCAGGCTTCCGGCATTGACTCCGATCCGGATCGCGCAGCCGTTCGCCTTGGCGGCGCGCACCACCTCGGCGACGCGCTCGGACGAGCCGATATTGCCCGGGTTGATCCTGAGGCACGCCGCGCCCGCGTCCGCCGCCTCCAGCGCCCGCTTGTAGTGGAAATGGATGTCGGCGACGATCGGCACCCGCGCCGCCCGCACGATCTGCCCGAGCGCCTGCGTGCTCTCGACGTCCGGGCAGGACACCCGGACGATGTCGGCGCCCGCTTCCTCGCAGCGGCGGATCTGGTCGACGGTCGCCGCGACATCCGCGGTGACCGTATTGGTCATCGTCTGCACGGTCACCGGCGCGCCGCCGCCGACCGGCACGTTGCCGACCATGATCTGCCGCGACTTGCGCCGCTCGATGTCGCGCCAGGGGCGGACCGACATGTTCGAATTCTCCGAAGCCTTTCACCTCTATAGGTGTTCACGGCAGCAACCGAAAGGCTGCGGGACTTGAACCAACCCTTCTTCACCGTCGGCCATTCGACCCGGACGATCGAGGGCTTCGCCGGCCTGCTCTCGGCGGCGAGGGTCCGGATGGTCGTCGACATCAGGACCGTGCCGCGCTCGCGCACCAACCCGCAGTACAATGAAGACGCGCTGCCGGACGCGCTCGCCGCCTACCAGATCGGCCACCGCCGCATTGCCGCGCTCGGCGGCCTCAGGAAACGGGCGCGGGAAGTCCTGCCCGAGACGAACGGCTGGTGGTCGAACCGCAGCTTCCACAATTATGCCGACCACGCGCTGTCGGCGGAATTCGCGCAAGGGCTCGAGGAGCTGATCGCGCTCGGCCGCGAGCAGCGCGTGGCGATGATGTGCTCGGAAGCCGTCTGGTGGCGCTGCCACCGGCGCATCGTCGCCGACTGGCTGCTCGCGCGCGGCGAGGCCGTCTTCCACCTGATGGGCGACGACCGCGAGCCGGCGAGGCTCTCGGAGGGCGCGCGCACGGCAGAGGGCGCGGTCACCTATCCGGGCTAGGGCGCCAGATCCGGCCGATGGTGCCGGACGGCGGCGACGAGCTGGTCGATGCCGCGGTCGTAGAAGGTCGTGTTGATTCCGAAATCCCTACCGCCGTTCCGCTTGAAGCGGGCGATGCGCTGGATGCCGGCGCGGATGACGTAGACGCCGCCGATCTCGCCCCAGGCGATCGGGTCGGGCCCGGTGCGCGGCGTCCACACCCCGCGCTCGTCGATCCGGATGTGGATCGTGTCGTCCATCGCGCGGCGGACGAAGACGAAGGACGCGGCGAAGCAGGCGACGACGATCGCCCAGCCGACCAAAGGATAGCTGCCTCCGACCCTGGTGCTCTCGGTCGGAATCACGCCCGCGGCGGCGAAGCCGAGGATCGAGAGCAAGGCGACGGCGACCGCCAGGCCCCAATTGATCCCCTTGGCGTGACGGGCTTCGTAGACCATCTCCGGCACCTCCCGACGGCACCGTAGCCGAAACGAATTCTACGATCCAGCCGCGGCCTTGGGGGGCCGTCCTCTCTTCCTCTTCTCCGGCGCCGCGACCTTGACGCCGCGGCGCTGCAGCGCCTCGCGCAGCAGGCATTCGATCTCAGCGTTGACGCTCCTGAGGTCCGCCGCCGCGACGCGCTCGAGCGCGTCCCACAGGGACGGCTCGATGCGCAGCGGAAATGCCTTCTTGGGAGCGGCGGCCATGTGCCGGGCTATTGGTAGAGCGTGCCGGTATTGACGATCGGCTGGGTGTCGCGCTCGGAGCAGAGCACCACCATCAGGTTCGACACCATCGCCGCGCGCCGCTCGTCGTCCAGCTCGACGACATTCTTCTCCGAGAGCAATTGCAGCGCGCTCTCGACCATAGAGACGGCGCCGATCACGATCTTCTGCCGCGCGGCGATCACCGCCTCGGCCTGCTGGCGGCGCAGCATCGACTGGGCGATCTCCTGCGCATAAGCGAGGTGGGTCAGCCGGCATTCGTCGACGGTGATGCCGGCGACCGCGACCCGCTCCTGCAGCTCCTCCATGAGCTCGTGGCTGACGACCTCGGCATGGCCGCGCAAGGTCGTCTCCTGATGCTCGATGTCGTCATAGGGATATTTGGAGCCGATCGCCCGCAATGCGCTCTCGATCTGGACGAACAGGAACTTGGTATAATCGTCGACGTCGAACAGGGCCTGGGCGGTGTCGGTCACCCGCCAGACGACGTTGGTCGCAATCTCGATCGGGTTGCCGCGCGAATCGTTGATCTTGATCCGCTCCGACGTGACGTTGTGGACGCGGGTCAGGATCTTGGTCCGGGTCAGCCAGGGCCAGCGCCATCTGAGGCCCGCACGGCGGTCGGTGCCGCGATATTCGCCGAACAGCAGGATCGCCGCTCCCTGGTTCGGCTGCAGCAGGTAGAAGCCCGGCGCGACGAACAGGCCGACGAGGACCGACACGATGACGAGCAGGATGCCGAGGCCTGCCTCGCCCCCGTCGCCGATCGCAACGCCGGCCAATATGCCGGCAAACGCCGCGAGCAGCACCAGCAGCATGACATAGCCGCTAAAAGTGGTCGCCGGCCGCTCGGCGGTAGCGCGGAGGGCCGCATGGTCGCTGGTCATGGGAATTGTGTTCATCTCTTCCTCCCTATATGATGATATCATAATTATATCGGACCGAGTCGTGCAAGCGAAATCGACCATCCTTTGGCTCCTCCCCGCGGCGTTCGTCCTGCATGACGCAGAGGAAGCCGCGACGATGGCGGACTGGCTGGCCCGCAACGGCGGCCGCCTGCCCCCGGCACTGCGGAGCCTGTTCGACGGCGGCGAGGCGGCGATGCTCGCCGCCATGGCGGCCCTGTTCCTGCTCCTCGTCGCCGGCACCGCCTGGGCGACCTTCAGCCGCGGGCGCGCCGAGCTGCTCGTCTATGCCACCCTGCTCGGCGGCTTTTTCGTCCACGGCTTCGGCCATCTCGGCCAGGCCCTGCTGTTCGGCGGCTACACGCCCGGCGTGGCGACCGCCTTGGTGGTCGTGATCCCCGCTTCGATCGCCCTCTACGCGCGGCTGCGGCGGATGGGACTGGACCGGCGCACTTTGCTGCTCACCGGCGCGGCGGGCGCCCTGCTGGTGGGACCGGGCATCCTGCTCGCCTGGGCGATCGGCCGCGGCTTCGGCTGAGGCTGGCGGAGGCCCGGCGATGCCGGTAAGGCGCGCCGCGGAGGAACGATGAGCGACCCGAAAAACGGCTGGAAGCTGCTCGTCCACGGCGGCGCGGGCGTGATCGAACGGGACCTGCTCACCGCCGCGGACGACCGCGCGATCCGCGCCGCGCTCGACCATGCGCTGGCGACCGGCGCGGCGATCCTCGAGGCGGGCGGGAGCGCGCTCGACGCGGTCGAGGCGGCGGCATGCGAGCTCGAGGACGATCCCCATTTCAACGCCGGCCGCGGCTCGGTCTTCACGTTCCAGGGGACGATCGAGATGGATGCCGCGATCATGGAGGGGGCCGGGCGCAATGCCGGCGCGGTGACCGGCGCCACGGCCACCCGCAACCCGATCAGCCTCGCCC
>JAXDPC010000353.1:0-5461 GCA_034668525.1 Sphingomonadales bacterium | reverse complement strand
CGGCATCCCCGCCGATCTGGAAGGCGCCATCGCGGCCATTGCAGCAGGGAATGTCCGCCCGATCGACGTCGGGGAGGTCAACGGCCGAATCTTCGTCAACAACAGCGCGATCGGCCTCTACCCGCACATGGTGAGGCACCGCGAGGAGCTTCAGGAGCGGCTCGGCCGCTCCAAGCGTCTGGCCATGCTGACCGCGAGCCTGCGCACCCTCCAGCGCTTCTCGCAGCATCGGCTCACCATCGATCTCGGCGGTCTCTGCGCGCCGATCGAGACGCCGCTGCTCTTCATCGGCAACAATATCTACGAAACCAGCCTGCTCACCCTGGGCCGCCGCAAGGCGCTCGACCAGGGCGAGCTGTGTCTCTACGCGCCGCTGGTGCGGGGGCGTCTCCACTTTCTCTCGCTCGGCCTCAGGAGCCTGTTCGGCCTCGGCCGGCAGCGCGACTTCGCCAGCCTCACGGGAATCGCGGAAGCGACGGTGCATTCGCGCCGCGCGGCGCTGACGGTGGCGCTGGACGGCGAGGCGGCGATCCTCGAAACGCCGCTGCGCTATCGCATCCGGCCCGGCGCGCTCCGGCTCATCGCGCCGCCGCCAGCGGAGGAACGCTGAACGTCCGTCCTACCTCCGTGACGACGAAGCGCTCCGGCGGGACGTTGCGGGCGCGGCGGAGCGCGGCGATGCGCCGCGGCGGGTCGCCGATCGCCTCGAAGGTGAGCCGGACCGTTCCCCAGTGGACGCCGAGCGCTACGGCCGGGTTCAGGATCTCGAAGACGCGCCACGCCTCCGCGGGATCCATGTGGCTTCCCATCATCACATCGCGGGGCAGATAGGCCCCGATCGGCAGGATGGCGAGGCGGAACGGGCCGTGGCGCGCCGCTTCGCGCGGCCAGCTGCCGTCGCCCCAGCCGGTGTCGCCGGCGAAGAAGATGTTGCCGCCGGGGAGCCGCACGGTGAAGCCGGACCAGAGCGCGCGGTTGCGGTCGGTGCCCCAGCGCGTCGACCAGTGGTGGACCCGCTCGACGATCACCTCGGCCGGGCCGGCGCGCACCGAGCCGCCCCAGTCCCGCGCGACAGCCTCGATGCCGTGGCTCCGCAGCAACGCATCGTTGCCGAGGCTGGTGACGATCAGCGGCCGGTTGCGCCGCCAAAGCCGACGCAGGGTCGCGACGTCCATATGGTCGTAATGATTGTGGCTGACGAGGACGAGGTCGATCTCCGGCAAGTCGTCGAAGCGGACGCCGGGCGCCCTCACCCGCCGCGGACCGACGAAGGAGAAAGGCGAGGTCCGCTCGGACCAGAGCGGGTCGGTGAGGATGTTGAGCCCCTGGGTCTGGACCAGGACGGTCGAATGGCCGATCCAGGTGACCCGCATCTCCTCCCCCGCCACCCGCCGCGGCGGGACGGTCGGCGTGACCGGCACGCGCTCCGGCCATTCGGCGCGGTCGGCTGCGCGCGCCCAGCGGCGGAAGAAGCGGCCGGCGTCGCGGCGCGGCGGCGGCGGCATTCCCGGATTGAAGAAGCGCTCGCCGTCATAATGGTCGCTGGGAGGGCCGCGATAATAGATCCGGTCGAGGAAGGGCGGGATCAGCGACGGCGCGAGGCTGAGCGCGACGACCAGGAACAGGATTGCGGTGCCGAGGCGCTTGAGCAGCTTGCGCATGCCTGGCGCTCAGGGGACGATGGCGAAGCCGGCGGGCGCGCGGGTCTCGCGATGCTCCTCGTGATACATGTCCATCACGACCGTCGCGCGTCGGGGCGCGGCGCTGCCGCAGTCGAGCGGGTAGGAAGCGACCACCGATCCGAAGGCGCCGATACCTGCGTCGGCGCGGGGGCCGATCGCGGGCTCGGAGCCGTCGGCGCAGCGCAGCCGGGCGAGATAGGCGCGCTCCCCCTCGGGGCCGCCGACGCGGACCGGGTTCTGGACGGTTCCGAGGGGATGCGCGGCGGCGGCGGCGATCGCCTCGGCGAGATCGTCCTGGCCGGCGCCGACTCCGAACTCGGCCACCATCTGCTCGGGCGTCCGGGTGCGGTCGCCTGGCCGCGGCTGGGCGGCGGCCGGGGCGGCGAGAACGGCCGCGACGGCGGCGGCGATGGCGGTGCGCATAAGTGGTCCCTCGGGGATTTGGGCGGCTTTCTAGGAGCTTGCTGCAATCAATGGAAGTTGCGGCTCTTGACCTCGATGACCGGCTGGCGGGCCGGGCGGTGGCGCGGGTCGGGGCCGCCGAAGCTGGCGCCGTCGCCGGGGCTGACGCGATGGGGGAAGTCCATCGCCGCGACCGAGTGGAGCAAAGGCGTCATGTCCTCCAGCGCGTCGGTGACGATGTGGACGACCTCGCCCTCGCGCTGGACGCGGCCCTTGACGCCGATCATCGCCGCGCCGAGCACGATCCGCCGGAAGCGGTCGAACAGGCGCTGCCAGATGATGATGTTGGCGATGCCGGTCTCGTCCTCGATGGTCACAAAGGTCACATTGCCGGCGCCCGGCCTCTGGCGGACGAGGACGATGCCGGCGACCGCCACCTTGCGGCCGTCCTTCACGTCCATGAGACCGGCGCAGGAGACGATGCGCCTGGCCTCGAGCCGCGGTCGGAGGAAGCGCAGGGGATGGGCGCGCAGCGAGAGCTGGACCGCGCGATAATCCTCGACCACCTCGCGTCCCTCGGTCATCGCCCTCAGCGCCACCTCCGGCTCGCGCTCGCGCGCGTCGGCGGCGGCGAAGAGCGGCAGCGGCGCCGCGCCGAGCCCGCGCACCCGCCACAAAGCCTGGCGCCGGTCGAGGCCGAGCGAAGCGAAGGCGTCGGCGTCGGCGAGCCTCTCCAGCGCGGCCACCGGCACGCCGGAGCGCCGCCACACGTCCTCGACGCTCTCGAACGGCCGCTCGGAGCGGGCGGCGAGGATGCGGGCGGCATGCTCGTTGGCGAGCCCCTTCACCATCCGCAGCCCGAGGCGGAGGGGGAGGAGGGATGAGGGAGGCGGGGCGGAAAGCCCCTCCCCTTGATGGGGAGGGGTTTGGGGTGGGGTGGAGTCTCCGGAAAGGCACCGCGCTTCATTGACTCCACCCCCACCCAACCCTCCCCCATCAAGGGGGAGGGCTTTATCACCCTCCACTCCCTCGAGCGTGCAGTCCCATCGGCTCTCGTTGACGCAGACCGGGCGCACCACGACGCCATGCTCCCGCGCATCCCGCACGATCTGCGCCGGCGCGTAGAAGCCCATCGGCTGGGCGTTGAGCAAAGCCGCGCAGAAGACGTCCGGATGGTGGCACTTCATCCAGCAGGAGGCGTAGGCGATCTTGGCGAAGCTCGCGGCGTGGCTTTCGGGGAAGCCGTAGCTGCCGAAGCCCTCGATCTGCTTGAAGGTGCGCTCGGCGAAATCCTGCGTGTAGCCGTTGGCGAGCATGCCCCGGATCATCTTGTCGCGGAAGGCGCCCACGCCGCCGGTATGCTTGAACGTCGCCATCGAGCGGCGGAGCCGGTCCGCTTCCTCGGGCGTGAAGCCGGCGCCGACGATCGCGACCTTCATCGCCTGCTCCTGGAAGAGCGGCACGCCGAGCGTCTTCTCCAGCACTTCGCGCAGGGCTTCGGAGGGATATTCGACCTTTTCCTTGCCCTCCCGCCGCCGGAGATAGGGATGGACCATGTCGCCCTGGATCGGCCCCGGCCGGACGATCGCGACCTCGATGACGAGATCGTAGAATTGCTTGGGCTACATCCGCGGCAGCATCGACATCTGCGCGCGGCTCTCGATCTGGAAGGTGCCGACCGTGTCGGCGCGCTGGATCATCCGGTAGGTCGCGGGATCGTCCTCCTGCATCGCCGGCGAGGACATCGAGACGTGGATTCCCTTATGGTCCTTCAGCAGGCCGAAGGCGCGGCGCATGCAGCCGAGCATGCCGAGGCCGAGCACGTCCACCTTCATGAAGCGAAGGGCGGCGATATCGTCCTTCTCCCATTCGATGACGCGGCGGTCCTCCATCGTCGCCGGCGCGATCGGGACGAGGTCGTCGAGGCGGTCCTCGGTGAGGACGAATCCGCCCGGATGTTGTGAAAGGTGCCGCGGAGCGTTGATCAATTGGCGGGAGAGCTCGAGAGTCAGCGCGAGGCGGGGCTCGGAGAGATCGAGGCCGATCTCGGCGACGTGGCGGTCGGCGACGCCCTCGTTGGACCAGCCCCAGACCTGGCCGGCGAGCATCCCAGTGACATCTTCGGACAGGCCAAGCGCCTTGCCGACGTCGCGCACCGCGCCGCGCGTTCGATAGCGTGTCACGACCGCCGTCAAAGCGGCCCTTCTGTTGCCATAGTGGCGGTAGATCCACTGAATCACCTCCTCGCGCCGCTCATGCTCGAAATCGACGTCGATGTCGGGCGGCTCGTCGCGCTCCTCGGAGACGAAGCGCTCGAACAGCAATTGGTGCTTGATCGGATCGATCGAGGTGATCTCGAGCAGGAAGCAGACCACCGAATTGGCCGCGCTGCCCCGCCCTTGGCAGAGAATGCCCGAACGGCGCGCGAAGCCGACGATCGCATGGACGGTGAGGAAATAAGGGGCATAGCCCATGCGGCCGATCAGCTTCAGCTCGTGGGCGAGCTGCGTCTCGTAGGCGGGCGGCAGGCCGTCAGGGAAGCGCTTCGCCGCCGCCTTGCGGACCCGCGCCTCGAGCGCCTGCTGCGGGCTCATGCCGGGCGGCACCTCGCTCGGATATTGGTAGCATAGCTGGCCGAGATCGAAGGCGCAGCGCGCCGCGATCTCGCCGCCCGCCTCGATCATGTGCGGCCAGCGCCCGAACAGCCGCGCCATCTCCCCGGCGCCCTTCAAATGGCGGTCGGCATGGCGCTCGCGGCGGAAGCCGAGCTCGTCGATCGTGCATTTCTCGCGGATCGCGGTGACGACGTCCTGCAGGATCCGCCGGTCCGGCGAATGGTAGAGGACGTCGCCGGTCGCCAGCGGCGCCACGCCGGCCTCCCGCGCCAGATGGTCGAGCCTATCGATCCGGACGGCGTCGCCGGGCCGGCGGCGGTAGGAGATTGCGCAATAGGCCCGGTCGCCGAACAGATCGGCGAGGCGCCCGAGCGCGGCGGCGTCCGCCGCGTCCGCATCCCCGGCGACGAGGGCGGCGATCATGCCCTCGGCGTGGAGGCCGACCTCGTCCCAGTCGAGCCGGCACTCGCTCTTGCCCGGCCATCTGCCGCTCTCGTCCCGCCCCTGCGGCCGCCCCGAAGTGAGCAGCCGCGTCAGCCGCGACCAGGCCGGCCGGTCCTGCGGGTAAAGCAGCAGGGCTTCCCCGGAGACGAGATCGACCCGGCACCCCGGCACCAGCCGCACCCCGGTCGCCTTCGAGGCCTCCCACGCCCGCACCATCCCGGCGACGCTGTTGCGGTCGGCGATCCCGAGCGCGGGGATGCCGAGGAGCGCGGCGGCGGAGAACAATTCCTCCGGCGAGGAGGCGCCGCGCAGGAAGCT
>JAXDPC010000352.1:0-3133 GCA_034668525.1 Sphingomonadales bacterium | reverse complement strand
GATTGGTGACGCTGATCCAGTAAGCGACGTGCTCGTGCCCGGCACGCTCCGGCCGAGCGGCGATGCTCAATTGCGGCGCGCCCGGCCCAACGGTCGTCGGCATCGCCGTCCAGACCACGTGCCAGGTCGCCGGCCAGTCGCGGGTCGTCCAGACCTGCGTCCTGTTGGCGGCGACCGTCGCGTTGAACTGGACGCCGCACAGCGGCTCCGCCATCTCGCCGTCGACCGGGATCTCCCAGACGCCGCGGTTGCGCGTGCCGGCCCTGAGCAGCCGCGCGTGCGGATGGAAGAGCAGGTCGGCCACCAGGACGTTGGGCAGGCCGACGCCGAGCACCGACCAGCTGAGGCCGGCATCGCGCGACTGGAAGACGCCGATGTCCGCGGCCACCCAGATCCGGTTGGCGTCGGCCGCGTCGACCTCGACGGTGTTGATGGGGAGGTTCGGCAGGCCCGCGGTCCTGTCCCGCCAGGTGGCGCCGCCGTCGGTGCTGAGGAAGACGCGGCCGCCGTTCATGATCGTCGAGGTCGCCCAGATGCGGTTGCCGTCGGCGGAGGCGTGGAGATCGCTGATCCAGGCGCCGGGGCGGGGGGCGGTCAGGGGCTGCGGCGCCCCCCAGGCCGATCCTGTCCAGCGGATCTTGAACAATTGTCCGGTCTTGGTGCCGGCGAAGGCCAGATCCGGGGTGGAGAGGTGGAGCGCGGTCGCCGGGCCGCCGGTCAGCGGCAGCTCCCGCCACAGGGCGCCGGAGTTGCGCGACAGGAAGATGCTGGTCCCGGCCTGGGCGACGGTGGCGCCGTTCACCTCCATCGGCGGGTAGAAGAGGGCGTCGTAAGCGTCGGGCACGGTCGGCCCGATCCGCGCGAAGGAGCCGAAATCGCCGCGCCTCGTGGAGCGCTCCATGCCCATGCCGTAATAGGTGTGGAACACGGTCGCCGGATTGCTCCGGTCCACTCCGCAGTCGCCGCCGTCGCCGTCGGCGATATGGTCCCAGACGGTCGAGCCCTGATAGCGGATGCTGCCATTGTCCTGGGTGCCGCCGACCAGCCAGCGCGCCGAGCCGTGGTCCTGCGCGATATATTCGATCTCGGTGATGGCGAGGCCGTTGTTGAGCGGCTGCCAGGTCTGGCCCCGGTCCGGCGAACGGAAGAGGCCGCCGTCGTTGCCGACCAGGAGGAGGGAGGGATCGGCGGCCGAGACCGCGACCGCATGCTGGTCCGGGTGGATCGCCTGGCCGGGCTTGTTGGAGATTCGGGTCCAGGCCCAGCCGGCGGCGCCGAGGTCGCCGCGCCGCACCTCGATCTCGCCGACATAGATCTGGTCGGCGCGGTCCGGCGCGGCGGCCAGGAACCAATTGTACCAATCCTGCTTGGCGCTCGTATCCGACGGCGGAGCGGAGCGCGTCCAGGCCCCGGCCGCGCGGCGCCAGAGGTGGCGCTGCTCGTTGGCGGCGGCGAAGACATAGGCGACGGAGGGATCGGTGCGCGGATGGTCCACCGCCATCCTCTTGTAGGAGGGTGCGCCGCCGGGCAGCGCCACCGCGGCCCAGCTCAGGCCGTCGGTCGAGCGGAACAAGCCGTCCTCGCAGCCCGCCAGGATCTCGGCTCCGGGGCCGCCCTGGCCGGCGATCGACAGCGACCAGGTCTTGCTCGTCCGCCGCCTCTGCCAGTGCGCGCCGCCGTCGGTGGAGAGCCAGAGGCCGTGCGTCGTGGCGGCGAGCAGGCGCTGCCGGTTCCCGGGATCGACGATCAGGTCGTAGAAGCCCTGGCCGACGAACGAGCGGTCGGGCAGCAGGCTGAAGCTCGCGCCCCCGTCGGTCGAGCGCAGCACGCCCTGGCCGAGCGACGCGTAGAAATTGCCCTCGCCGGTGCCGGCATAGACGGTGGCGGGATCGCCCGGATCGAAGGTGATGGCGCCGATCGTCAGGGTCGGGGCGAAATCGGTGCGCGGGCTCCAGGTCGCGCCGCCGTCGAGCGTCCGCCAGACTCCGCCCGCGGCCGAACCGCACAATATGTGGTTGGAATTGGTCGGATCGACGGCGACCGAGGAGACCCGGCCCGAGACCGGCACCCTGGTGTTGGGATCATAGGTCTGGCCATTGTCCATGCGGGTCGGGCCGATCGACTTCCAGACGGGCGCGCCGGCGGCGGCGGCCGGGATCGCTCCCGCCGCGGCGCCGGGCGCGCCGCCGCCGTCCGCCGGCGGGACCGCGGCCGCCATGAGCCTTTCCGCGGTCGTTCCGGCCAGCATCCGCGCGCCCTCGCCGTAGGCGTCGGCCACCCGCAGCGCCGCGCCCGCGAGCAGCGCCAGCCCGGCATTGGCGGGGGCGCCGTCCTCCGCTTCCGCGCGGAAGCCGCGCTCCATGTTGAACAGGTGGAGGCGCTCCAGAACCTTGCTGTCGGCCTCGCCGCCCGCTTCCGGGACCGGCTCCGAGTCTTCGCCGGTCGGCGGTTCCCCCGGGCCGCGCATCAGTCCCCCTTGTTTCCTCCGGAAGGCTCGCTGTCGCCGCCGTGACCCGGCAGCGGCGGATCGTCGGGCAGGCGGCGCGATTCGCGGAATTGTTCGAGGCGCTTGGAGGCGCGGCCGCCGGGCGGATCCGGATCGTCTGCGTTGCGTCGGGTCATGGCGTGGCCTTTTCGACCTGGGACGGGCGAATGACTACCACGTGCCGCGCGGATGAGCCAGTTCGACCGCTCGAGGTCTTGCCCCTTTCTTCGCGAGCGCACATGGCACGGCGGGAATGGAACCGCGCTTCGCCCGCTTCGCCGCGATCGACTGGTCCGGCGCCAAGGGCCGGCGGCACAAGGGTATCGCGGTCGGCCTGTGCGCGGGCTCCGGTCCGCCGGTCCTGGTCCCGCCGCCCGGCGCGGCCTGGTCGCGGAGCGAGGCGATGGAGTGGGTGCTGGCCGCGGCGGACGAGGCGCCGACCCTGTTCGGCTTCGACTTCAGCTATGCCCCGCCGATCGTCGAGCGCGGCGCCTATTTCCCCGGCGAGGCGGGGCTGCCGGAGGAGGCCAAGGCCTTCTGGGCCTATGTCGACCGCCTCTGCGAAGCGGACGAGGACCTCGGCGCGGCGAGCTTCGTCGATACCCACCATCGCCGCCATTTCTATCTCGGCGCGGCCGACGGGGCGAA
>JAXDPC010000351.1:0-6436 GCA_034668525.1 Sphingomonadales bacterium | reverse complement strand
TTCGCCACATGCGCAATCGGAGTGAATTGATCCGATTATGCGTCTTACCAGCCTCGCCGATTACGCCGTCGTCATGATGGCCGCCGCCGCCCGCCACCCGGCCGGGGCGCGGCTGTCGGCGGCTTTGCTCGCCGGCGAGACCGGCGTGCCGCTGCCGACCGCGCAGAAGCTGATGGGCCGCCTCGCCGCGGAGGGCCTGCTCCGCTCCGCGCGCGGCACCGGCGGCGGCTTCGTCCTCGCCCGCGGCGCCGACGGGATCAGCCTCGCCGACATCATCGAGGCGGTCGAAGGCCCGATCGCGATGACCACCTGCGTCGACGCGACCCGGCACGATTGCGCGTTGGAGCAGGCCTGCCACGTTCGGCCGCACATGGGCCTGGTGAACGGCGCCGTCCGCGGCGCGCTGCAGGGCGTCAGCCTCGCCAGCCTCTGCGAGGCGAAGTGAGATGAGCGAGGTCAGGAACAAGGAAGCCCATGACGCGGTCGAGCGGGCCTCGACCTACGAATGGGGCTTCACCTCGGACATCGAGCAGGATTTCGCGCCCAAGGGCCTCAGCGAGGATACGGTCCGCTTCATCTCGGCCAAGAAGAACGAGCCCGAATGGATGCTCGAATGGCGGCTCAAGGCCTATCGCGCCTGGCTGACCATGGCGGAGGTCACCTGGGCCAAGCTCGACATCCCGGCGATCGATTTCCAGGACGCTTATTATTATGCCGAGCCCAAGGCGAAGCCGACGCTCGGCTCGCTCGACGAAGTCGATCCCGAAATCCTGCGCATCTACGAGAAGCTCGGCATCCCGATCGAGGAGCAGAAGGTCCTCGCCGGGGTCGAGGGCGCCCGCAAGGTCGCGGTCGACGCCGTGTTCGACAGCGTCTCGGTCGCCACCACCTTCCGGGCGGAGCTCGAGCGCGCGGGCGTCATCTTCCGCTCCATCTCGGAGGCGATCCGCGAATATCCGGAGCTGGTGCGGAAATATCTCGGCTCCGTGGTCCCCCAGCGCGACAATTATTTTGCCTGCTTGAACAGCGCGGTCTTCTCCGACGGCACCTTCGTCTACATTCCCGAGGGCGTGCGCTGCCCCATGGAGCTTTCGACCTATTTCCGGATCAACGCCGCCAATACCGGCCAGTTCGAGCGCACCCTGATCGTCGCCGACAAGGGCAGCTACGTCTCCTATCTGGAGGGCTGCACGGCGCCGATGCGCGACGAGAACCAGCTCCATGCCGCTGTCGTCGAGCTGGTCGCGCTCGACGATGCCGAGATCAAATATTCGACCGTCCAGACTTGGTATCCGGGCGATGCCGAGGGCAAGGGCGGCATCTACAATTTCGTCACCAAGCGCGGCGCCTGCCGCGGCGCGCGCTCGAAGATCAGCTGGACGCAGGTCGAGACCGGCTCCGCCATCACCTGGAAATATCCCTCCTGCATCCTCCAGGGCGAGGGCAGCGTCGGCGAATTCTATTCGGTCGCGCTCACCAACAACCGCCAGCAGGCCGATACCGGCACCAAGATGATCCACATCGGCAGGAACAGCCGCTCGACCATCGTCTCCAAGGGCATCAGCGCCGGCCGCTCGAACAACACCTATCGCGGTCTGGTCCGCGTCCTCGCCAACGCCGAGAACGTCCGCAACCACACCCAGTGCGATTCGCTGCTGCTCGGTGACAAATGCGGCGCCCACACCGTCCCCTATATCGAGGTGCGCAATCCCACCGCCCAGATCGAGCACGAGGCCACGACTTCGAAGATCAGCGACGACCAGCTCTTCTACGCCATGAGCCGCGGCCTCAGCCAGGAGGATGCCGTCGCTCTCATCGTCAACGGCTTCGCCCGCGAGGTCCTCCAGCAGCTCCCGATGGAATTCGCGGTCGAGGCGCAGAAATTGCTCGGGATCAGCCTGGAGGGGAGCGTCGGATGAGCCTCATCATGCTGACGGCCGCGCTTCTGGGAATGCAGCCGGGCGAGGCCGTGACGGGGACGGCAGAGTTCAGCGCTCCGGAATCGATCGCTCCTGCGATCGGGCCATATGTCGACTGTCTGCTGGTCGGCGTCCGCGAAAGGAGCCAGCGTGCCGGCCCGCTTCACGCCGACGGCATCCGACGTCTCATCGATCAGCAACTCGCCGCTTGCCGGGATATTCGGGCCCGGGCGCGGACCGAGGCAATTCGGCTTCTCGAAGCCGATACGTCGGTCGCCCGCGCGGATAGAATGCCGCTGATCGAACGCGTCTTCCGCGACATCGATCACAGCCTGGACCCGCTTGTCGAGCAGATCGAACGCGCCGAGCGTTCGGAACGCACCGCGGTCCGCGTAACCGGCTCGCTCGTGTTCCCGGAGGCCATGCGGCCTGCGTTCGACAACTACCGGGAATGTCTGAACAGGGATCTTGTCGCGCGAGTCGAGTCGCCGACGTTCGCGACGTCGGACTTCGACGGCCTGGCCGCCGCGACCATCGCGACCTGCCGGCCGGTTCGCGCTCGATCCTTCCAGGCCGCGCAGGAAGCCCTGGCCCCGGACCCGGTTCCGAGCCCCGACAACCATGCGACCGCAATCGACACGGTTTTCGACGGACTGGAGGCCTCCTTCCGGTCCTTTGTACAAATTGTGCGCGCCAGGTTCGAAGCGTCGCCGACCAGCGGAAACTAGATACATGCTGCGCATCGAAAACCTCCACGCCACCGTCGCCGACAAGCCGATCCTCAAGGGGATCAGCCTCGCCGTGAATGCGGGCGAAGTGCATGCGATCATGGGGCCGAACGGGTCGGGGAAGTCGACTTTGAGCTACGTGCTCGGCGGACGGCCGGGCTATGAGGTGACCGCGGGCTCCGTGATGTTCACGCCAACGATGTGCTCCGGCGAAGGCCGGAGCGCTGGGTCGCAGGCGCTGGGCGATGACGGCCAAGGCTCCGGCCTTCGCCGGAGCACGGATGGGCCGATCGATCTTCTTGCGCTCGATCCGGACGAGCGCGCGGCGGCGGGTCTCTTCCTCGGCTTCCAATATCCGGTGGAGATTCCCGGCGTCTCCAACGTCCAGTTCCTGCGCACCGCCCTCAACGCCCAGCGCCGCGCGCGGGGCGAGGCGGAGATGTCGGCGGGGGATTTCCTGCGGCTGGCACGGGCCGAGGGCGACGCGCTCGGCGTCTCGATGGAGATGATGAAGCGCAACGTGAACGTCGGCTTCTCGGGCGGCGAGAAGAAGCGCAACGAGATGGTCCAGATGGGGATCATCGATCCGCGCCTCGCCGTGCTCGACGAGACCGACAGCGGCCTCGACATCGACGCGCTGAGGGTGGTCGGCGACGGCATCAACCGGATCATGCGCCGTCCCGACAAGGCGGTGCTGCTGATCACCCATTATCAGCGCCTGCTCGACATCGTCCGGCCCGATTTCGTCCACGTCCTCGCCGACGGCCGCATCGTCCGCTCCGGCGGGCCGGAGCTCGCCCACCAGCTCGAGCGCGAAGGCTATGCGGAGGTGGCGGCGTGACGAACTTTTTCCCTTCTAAGGGAGGCGAACCTTCGAACCTTCGGCCGCGGCGAGGCGCATGCTGATGCTGCTCGACCTCCCTTCCAGCCGCGACGAGGATTGGCGCTGGAGCGACCCCGCATCGATCGACGCGGCACGCCGGATCGAGCGCTCCGCGGGGGTGATCGAGTCGATGGCAACCTTCCTGTCGCTCGAAGGCCCGAGGCTCGTCTTCATCGACGGCTGTTTCGACGAGGATTGGAGCGACCCGGCGGGGTTCGAGCTGGGATCTTACGAGGCATCGAGCGAGCACCCGCTCGGGCGGCACGCGTCGGGGCAGGGATATGAGCTGCGTTTCGAAGCCGGAGCGGCGACGATCGTGCAGATTCTGCACACCTCGACCGGTGGCGATAACCACTTGCCGCTGCGCATCCGTGTGGCGGCCGGCGCGGCGGTGACCATCGTCGAGACTTTCACCGGCGCGGGCTGGGCCAACCGACTTACCGAGATCGACTTGGCGCCATCGGCGCGACTGATGCGGTCGGTGCGCCTTCTGCAGGACGAGGGGTTCATCTCGCTGCGCGACGAGGCCGTTCTCGCGGAAGGCGCGCGACTCGAATCGATCGTCCTCGCGAGCGGCGCGATGGGGTCACGCATCGATGCTTCGGTCCGCCTCGCGGGCGCAGGAGCATCGGCGGAAGTGGGCGGCGCTTTGCTTGCGCGCGGGCAGCAACGGCACGACGCCAGCTACGTCGTTCGTCATGACGAACCCTCCGGGACCAGCCGCCAGCTCTGGCGCTCGGTCGCCGACGACCGGGCAACCTGCTCGGTCGCGGCGCGGGTCGAGGTCGCGCGCGACGCGCAGAAGACCGACGGCGAGCAATCGCTGAAGGGGCTGCTCCTCTCCCGCACCGCGACGGTCAACGCCAAGCCCGAGCTCGAGATCTTCGCCGACGACGTCAAATGCGCCCACGGCGCCACCGTCGGCGAGCTCGACCGCGACGCGCTCTTCTACATGGCCAGCCGCGGCGTGCCCGAAGCGGAGGCCAAGGCCCTGCTCACCCGCGCCTTCGTCGCGGATGCGCTGGAGCGGATCGGCGAGCAGGCGGTGCGGGAGGCGTTCGAGGCGGACGCCGAGGGGTGGTTCCGCTGATGGACATGCCCGTCTCCACCCGTCCCCTCGACCTGGTCTCCGACTTCCCGGCGATCCCCGAGGGCTGGTCCTATCTCGACACGGCGGCGACGGCGCAGAAGCCGCAGGCGGTGATCGACGCCGTCACGCGCGGCTATTCGGAAACCTATGCGACCGTCCATCGCGGCGTCTATCAGCGCTCGTCCGAGATGACGCTCGCCTTCGAGGCGGCGCGGCGGCGGGTCGCGGGCTTCATCGGCGCGCCTTCGCCGGACGAGGTGATCTTCGCGCGCGGCGCGACCGAGGGGATCAACCTGGTCGCGCAGAGCTGGGGCGGCGCGAACCTGAAGCCCGGCGACCGGATCATGCTCTCGGTGCTGGAGCATCATTCGAACATCGTCCCCTGGCAGCTCGCCGCCGAGCGCACCGGCGCCGTCATCGACGTCGCGCCGCTGACCGCGGACGGCCGCATCGATCTCGACGCGATGGCGGCGATGCTCGGCGAGCGGCACCGGATCGTCGCCCTCGCCCATGTCTCCAACGTGCTCGGCTCCGTGCTCGACGCCCGCCGGGCGGCGGAGCTGGCGCACGATGTCGGGGCGCTGCTGCTGCTCGACGGCTGCCAGGCGGTGCCGCGCATGCCGGTGGACGTGGCGGCGCTCGGCTGCGACTTCTACGTCTTCTCGGCCCACAAGCTCTACGGACCCACGGGCATCGGCGTGCTTTGGGGCCGGGCCGCGCTGCTCGCGGACATGCCGCCCTGGCAGGGCGGCGGGGCGATGATCGACAAAGTGAGCTTCGAAGGCACGACCTACGCGCCGCCGCCGGCGCGGTTCGAAGCGGGCACGCCCCATGTCGTCGGGGTGCTGGGGCTCGAGGCCGCGGTCGATTATGTGGAGGGAATCGGCCTCGAGGCGATTGCGGCCCACGAGCAGGCCCTGGTGCGCGAGGCGCGCGACGCTCTCTCCTCATTGAACAGCGTCCGCCTGTTCGGGCCCGCCGATGCGGCGGGGATCGTCAGCTTCGCGGTCGAGGGGGTGCATCCGCACGACATCGGCACCATATTGGACGAGAGCCGGGTGGCGATCCGCGCCGGGCACCATTGCGCCCAGCCGCTGATGCGCCAGCTCGGCGTCGACGCGACGGCGCGGGCCAGCTTCGGGGTGTACAATGGCCGGCGCGACATCGAGGCTCTGGTCGCGGGCATCGAGAGGGTGAGGCGGATCTTCGCATGAACCGGGAGCGCAAGATCGAGATCGAGGAAGTGAGCGCGGTTGCGCCGCCGCCCAAGGCGCGAGTCGAGGACGCGACCGAGGGGGCCGCGCCGCGGGAATCCTTCGAGCGCAAGCGCGACTATCTCGAAGGCTTTCTCGCGCAGAAGCCGGCGCCGGGCTCGTCCGAGGTCGATCCCGGCGGCGACCTGTACGAGGCCGTGATCGAGGCGCTGAAGGACATTTACGACCCGGAGATCCCGGTCAACATCTACGATCTCGGCCTCATCTACGACGTCGAGATCACCGCCGAGCATCATGCCTACGTCAAGATGACGCTGACCACGCCGCATTGCCCGGTCGCCGAATCCATGCCCGGCGAGGTCGAGCTCCGGGTCGGCTCGGTGCCCGGCGTCGGCCATGCCGAGGTCGAACTGGTCTGGGACCCGCCCTGGGACCCGCAGAAGATGTCGGACGAGGCCAAGCTCGAGCTGGGAATGCTGTAGTGTTCGATCGAAGTGGTACTTCGATCGAGTGGACGAAGAGAGTTTTCGCTCATCCTGAGGAGGGACTGAGCTTGGCGAAGGCCCGTCTCGAAGGACGATGCTTGGTCCTTCGAGACGCCG
>JAXDPC010000350.1:0-7598 GCA_034668525.1 Sphingomonadales bacterium | reverse complement strand
CCTCCGCCGCCACCGCCGCCGCCGCCGCCGCCACCGCCGCCGCCGCAGGTCACCGGCCCCGCATGGTTCGGCTACGGCCGCGACGCGCAGCACACCGGCGTCAGCGCGATCGCGTCGCAGGACCTCGGAAAGATCACCTGGTCCTCCGCCGTCGACCTGGCGCCGCAATATACGCCCGGCGGCGCTTTGCTGACGCACTACGGCTCGCCCGTCGTGACGATTCACAACACGATCGTGATCCCGGTGAAATCGACGGCGACCGGCGGCTATCGCATCGAAGGCCGCGACGGCGGGACCGGCGCCCTCGCCTGGTCGCTGGCGACCGATTATGTCACGCCGCCGCACAATTGGGTGCCGCCGTACAATGTGCTGCTGACGCCGCAGGGCCGCGTCTATGCGCCGGCGGCGGGCGGCAAGGTGGTCGTGCGCGACGATCCGGAGACGATCGGCGGCGCGCTCGCCACCCATGTCTTCTACGGCGCCGCCGCCTACAACGCCAATCCCGCCGCGTTCGACGCCACCGTCTTCATCAACACGCCGCTGACTGCCGATGCGCAGGGCAACGTCTTCTTCGGCTTCCAGGTGACCGGCGCCAATCCGGCCGGGCTGGTGAGCGGCATCGCGCGGATCACGCCGGGCGGCACCGGCACCTGGGTCGGCGCGGCCGCGGCGGCCGGCGACCCCGCGATCCAGAAGCCCGCGATGAATTGCGCGCCCGCCCTCTCGAGCGACGGCAGCACGGTCTACATCGCGGTGAACATCGCCCTCGCGCCCGGAGTCGTGCAGCGGGGCTACCTGCTCGCGCTCGACAGCACGACGCTGGCGACGAAAGCAAAGGTCGCGCTGACCGACCCGAATTCGAACACCCCCGCGCGCATCAGCGACGACGCCACCTCGACGCCGGTGGTCGCCCCGGACGGCCGCGTCTTCTACGGCGTCCTCGAATCCCAGTTCCCGACGCACAATGCGCGCGGCTGGCTCTTGCAGTTCGACTCCTCGCTCGCTCCCGCGGGCGTGCCGGGCAGCTTCGGGTGGGACGTGTCGCCGAGCGTCATCCCGGCTTCGATGGTGCCTTCCTATGTCGGGCCGTCGACCTATCTGCTCGCCCAGAAGTACAACAATTATATCGGGGCGGGGACGGGCAACGGGTTGAACCGGATGGCCGTGCTCGACCCGAAGACGAGCCAGGCCGATCCGGTCGTGCCGAGCGTGCAGGTGATGCGCGAGGTGCTGACGATCCTCGCGCCGACGCAGGACGGCAACACCACCGGGCGCAAGGAATGGTGCATCAACACGATGGCCGCCGATCCGCCCCGCAAGTCGGTGCTGGCCAACAACGAGGACGGCATATTGTACCGCTGGGACCTCACGACGAACACTTTGTCGCAGGCCCTGCAGCTCAACAGCGGCCTCGGCCAGGCCTATACGCCGACGATCGTCGGCGCCGACGGCGCGGTCTATGCGATCAGCAACGCGATCCTCTATTCGATCCGCACCAGCTAGGATCCGGCTTCCGAACCGGACGCGTCAGCGGCGGAACGGGTTGCCGAAGCGCGGGTCGGCGGCGAGATCGGTGTCGGTCAGGGTCATCATGAAGGCGACCAGCGCCGCGCGGTCGGCCGCGCTCAGGTTCAGGCGCCTCGGCCCGCGGCCCTGCCGGAGCCGGCCGTCGAGCGCCGGGCCGTCGCGGACGCCGCGGTCGTAGAAGTCGACCACCTCCGCCAGCGTCGCGAACCGGCCGTCGTGCATGTAAGAGCCGGTCAGGCCGACGCTGCGCAGCGACGGCGCCTTGAACAGGCGCGTCTCGCCGGCGTCGAGGCCGTTGCTGCGCGCGTTCGCCGCCAGCGCGAAGGTCGGCGGGACGTGGCAGGAGGAGCAGCCGGCGCCGCCCCGGCCGACGGCGGTCATGAACAGCCGCCGGCCGCGATTTTCCTCCCGCGTGAAATTGGGCAGGTCGAGGTTCAGCGCCCGGTCCGGCGCGCCCGGGGAGAAGACCCGCGCATAGCCCGTGTCCCACCGGCTCGCGCTCGAGACGATGGCGCGCACGAACCGGCCGAGGGCCTGCTGGATGCGCGCCTCGGTGATCGCGCGGCTCCCGAACGCCCAGGCGAACAGGTCCGGATAATAAGTGGTGGCGCCCATCTTCCGCATCAGGCCGGCAATGCCGCCCTGGCTGCGGCCCCACCCCATTTCGACCTCGTTCACGATCGGGTGGCCCGCCTGGGCCTCGACATCGGCCACGCGCCGGTCCCAGAACATCGATCCGGGCTGCCAGTAACGGACGTTGACGAGGCGCATCGCGTGGGCGTCGGTCGTGAAGGCGCCGGTGATCCCGTTGCTGAACCGCATCGAATCGGTGAAGCCGAGCGACTGCCGGTGGCAGGTCTCGCAGGAGATCCTGTCGTTCGTGCTCAGCCGCACGTCGTAGAACAGCACCCGTCCCAGCGTCGCCACGCGATCGTCGAGGGGGCCCGGCGCCGGGCTGTTGTCGAGCGCCGCCACCGTCCGGTCGAAATAAGCGGGAAGCGCCGGCGCGGAATAATTGGCGACGTTGGCGAAGTCGATCGTGGTGAACTCGGCGACGCCCGCGGGGGTGGCGGACGGCGGGTCGCTTCCTCCGCCGTCGCAGGCCGCCACCGCCAGCGCCAAGGCGCTCACGACCAGCCGTGCCTTGCTCCCCAAGCCCATCTTCGCCCCCCCTTATCATTTGTATCGTAACGCTATTTTCGCGCCCGGGCGACGGGATTCCCGGCCGCGCTCCGGAGATGGACACGCGGCTTGTGCGCGCCCAATGTTGAGCTACGCTGCGCTGAACTTTTTGGGGGCATCACAATGGAGCTGGAATCGAAACTCGCTGATTTAGCGAAGGTGGTCAGCAGCCACCGAGAATTCCTGCTCACCGAAGAGGCTGCCAAGACGGCCTTGGTGATGCCTTTCCTCAGGGCGCTCGGGTACGATGTCTTCAACCCGGCGGAGGTGGTTCCGGAATTCACCTGCGACGTCGCGACAAAGAAGGGCGAAAAGGTCGATTATGCCATTTGCGACGGTGGCAAAATCACCATGCTGGTCGAATGCAAACCGGCGAATACGGAGCTGAGCGTCAAAAACGCTGCCCAGCTGTTTCGCTACTTCAGCGTCACGGATGCCCGTGTGGCCGTGCTCACAAACGGCGTCGTCTACAAGTTCTTCACGGACTTGGACGCCCCCAACAAGATGGACGACAAGCCCTTCTTCACCTGCCAGCTCGACGCGTTGCGGAAGCAGGATATCCGGACCCTCGGCCGGTTCGCGAAAGTCGCCTTCGACATTGAGAAGATCGTCGACGAAGCGGTCAGCCTGAAGCTGCAGACCCTGCTGTCGAAGGAGCTTCAGGCGGAGTTTGCAGATCCCTCCGAAGAGTTCGTGCGCATCATCGCCGCCCGGGTGCAACCCGGCGCCCGCTTCACCTCTGCGAAGAGGGAGGAGCTGAAGGTACTGATCGCCAATTCAATCTCAGCGCTGATTCGCGATCTGGTGCACGAGCGGCTTACATCTGCGCTCACCGCTTCGAGCCCGTTGGAGGAGGATGATGACGATGGCGGCAGCCCGGCGGAGCCGACGATCACGACGGAAGAGGAGATTGCTGGATTCAACATCATCCGCGCCATCGCCGCGAAGGTGGTAGACCCGAAGCGGATCGTGATGCGGGATGCGCAATCCTATTGCGCGGTGTTGCTGGACGACAACAACCGGAAGACCGTTGCGCGCCTCCACTTCAATAGCCCTACGACGAGGTATCTCGGGACCTTCGCGGCAAAAGACGAGACGCGCCACCCCGTGGCAGACCCTGTCGATATCTATAAACACGACGAGGCCATTCTCATGCGGATTGCTGAACTAGTCGGCTGAGCGCCACGAGGCGAGGCAGCGAGCAGTCGACCGCTCTTCTTATGGAAATGTTCCACTGAGCACTTACGCCACCGGAGCGCCGATAGACGATAGGAGGTGGAAATCGATGGCCGAGTTGAAAATCTACGCAAAGCCATCGAGTCTCTATCGGTATAGAAGCCTCTTAACCAATGCCCAGCAGGAGTTGGACGCCCTGCGTCAGGGTTACATCTATTGCCCGGCTTATTCGATGATGAATGATCCTATGGAGGGCACTTACCGGCTATCTACGCGGCTATCTTCGATGGCAGGCGGCGAGAAGAGCCCCGCTAGGGTGCAGTCTGCGCTCGAAACGATGGGGATCGCCTCCATGTCGGAGGTCTATGATCACGAACCGATGTGGGCGCATTACGCCGACGAATTCAAGGGCATGTGCATTCAATACAGTCTCAACCGGTTGTTGAAGGGGTTGGGTCCGGAGATTGCGCTCACCAGAATGATGTATTCCGAACGCGAGCCAGTCCTGCTCGATGACCGCAGCAATTCGGTTGATCGTGCGCGGCTGTGCCTGTCGAGCAAGACCGTGCGCTGGGCGAGCGAACGAGAATGGCGCCTTTTTAAGGTCGAGCAGGGCGCAGCCCACTACGAGGATCTCAATACAGTCACTAGAATCTATCTTGGCTCGCGCATCAACGCAGACGATGAAGCAGCGGTGTGCGACGTTGGCCGCACGCTGCGCGTGCCCGTCGTCAAAATGGCGATCGAAGCCTACGCGATTACTTTCAAACCTGTATTGAATATCCTCCGTTTGCCTAAACGAAACCGGCGACAGGTCTCATAGCCGAGAAGTCTCGCAATCCCGACGATGCAGGTTGTCCCCCCTCAGGTTTCACGATCCGAAGTCTGAGCTTCTCGCTGGTCAAGCCCGTCAAAAAGTCGCGCGGATTGAGAGACGCCTCACCTATCAGGACAGGCGAAGCGCCAATCGATCTGACTTCGAAAGCGGCTTCTAACCGGTTATGATACTGACTACTAGAGCTGCCAATGCAGTAACATTACCGAGGATTGGCGATCTCAAAATCCTAAGTATCAACGCCCAAGCGGGATCGGGAGCTTCAGCGAGCGTCTCGATGGCAGACACGGCGGCAAGCGCGTTGGCGCGCTCAGAATTTGAGAGCTGTAACGCCTCGATTTCGCGGCGCATCTCAGCCAGAATCTGACAGACGCGGACCTTATTGGACTCCGAGACTGTGTACCGGCCCGTCCAGGACTCACTGCGAATTATGCTCTCAGGGGGGGCGCCCTTCGGGTCATCTCTCATTGTGAGCGCGTAATCGTGTAGCCACGACGACCCTACGTCTAGGTAGGAGTTTATGATTCTGTAGCGCGGGTTCTTCGTGCGGAAGGAGAAGCCCGACCCGTCGGGTTCTTCTTGGGCAATGAGGTGTAGTATCATTCGGCCCGTCTGGGCCATGTCGATCGAAATATAGTCCTCTACACCCGGATAACTATGGAGTTTGGCGATCCCACGATCTTCGAGAAAACTAACTGCGCCTTCGAACGCGCCACGAAACTTGTCTAAGGAGTATGCACCCTCGGTCCGCTCCCGCAGCAAGGACAGCGAGCCCTTAAACCTTTGCGACTCCAGCTCGGCCGCGGTGTCCAAGATCAAAGCTGCGATCAGCTCCTCCTGCTCAGTCACAAGCCGATTCCGATTAAAGCGCCCAAGCTAAGGATATGCGCCAAGGCTCGACTCGCCGCCACCCCTTCGACATCATTGCGGCGTACGCCACCTACAGTCGGTAGACGTCAGGCTGCATTCCCGACCGTCACGGCGAGGTGCGGAAGGCCGACGCTCCAGGAGGTGAATCGGGGAGAGTGTCCGCTGCTCGCGCCAGCCCGCTGAAGTGGCCGCTCTGATAATTCGTGAGAGGCGCCCGAATCGCCTATAGGCCGGCGGTGCCCCGGGAATTGGACCTGATCCGCGCCCTCCGCGCCCTCGCCGCCTCGCCCGCCGCGCGCGGTTTCCTCGACGACGCCGCAATCCTCTCGATCAGCGGCACAACTCTCGTCCTCACCCACGACATGCTCGTCGAGGGGGTCCATTATCTCCCGGCCGATCCGCCCGGGGACGTCGCCTGGAAGCTGCTCGCGGTGAACCTCTCCGATCTCGCGGCGAAGGGGGCGCGGCCGGTGGGGGTGCTCTTGGGTTATTCGCTCGGGGAGGAGGAATGGGACCGCGCTTTCGTCGCCGGGCTCGGCACCGCGCTCGCCGCGTTCGATGTGGCCTTGCTCGGGGGCGACACCGTGGCGGTGCCGGCGGGGTCGGCGCGGGTGCTTGGGATGACGGCGATCGGGGAGGCGGCGGGGGCGGTGCCTTCGCGCGGCGGAGCGCAAGCGGGGGACCAGCTCTGGGTAAGCGGGGCGATCGGCGATGCCGGGGCGGGGCTGCGCGCGCTCAAGGGGGAGCTGGCGGGGGCGCACGAGGCTTTGGTCGAGCGCTATCGGCTGCCGCGGCCGCGGCTCGAGGCGGGGGCGGCGCTGGCGCCGATGGTGTCGGCGATGATGGACGTCTCGGACGGGCTGCTGATCGACGCGGCGCGGATCGCGGCGGCGAGCGGGGTGGCGCTGGCGATCGAGCTCGATGCGGTGCCGCTGTCCGAGGCCTGGCTCGCCTGCGTCGGCAATAGCCGCGAGGCGCGTCTCGCCGCGGCGACGGCGGGGGACGATTACGAATTGCTGTTCGCGGCGCCGCCGGCGTGCGCCGCCGGCATCCTGGCGCTGGCCGACCGGCTCGGCCTGCCGCTGAGCCGGATCGGCGCCGCCGAGCCGGGCGAGGGGCTGCGCCTCACCGACCGCGGCGAGGCGCTGCCGCTGCCGCCGCGGCTCGGCTGGGAGCATCGCTGATCGCGCGGCGCCTCCGCCGCCCGATGTCGGTCATGGTGCGTGCATCGTCGGCAAGCGTCGCGATTTCGGGCGGTTGAATCCCGCCCGGAAGGCCGCTAAGCGGCCCCGCACACCGGGCGCGTCCGCGCCACGGGGCCGCCGTCATGCGCGGCCAACAGGGGTTCCCGCCGGCTCCGGCCGGACGGGTTCAATTCGGGAAGGAAGCAAATGACCGTCGTGCTCATCGCCATAGCCTGCGGCCTCGTCGCCGTCGTCTACGGGATCTTCACCAGCATGCAGGTGCTGCGCATGTCGCCGGGCAACGAACGCATGGTGGCGATCGCCGAGGCGATCCAGGAGGGCGCCAAGGCCTATCTCGGCCGCCAGTACACCACCATCGCCGTGGTCGGAATCGTCGTCGCGGCCCTGGTCGCCTTCTTCCTCGGCATCACCGAGGCGGTCGGCTTCGTGATCGGCGCTCTGCTCTCGGGCGCGGCCGGCTATATCGGCATGAACATCTCGGTGCGCGCCAACGTCCGCACCGCCGAAGCGGCCCGCCACTCGCTGCAGAGCGGCCTCACCACCGCCTTCCGCGCCGGCGCGATCACCGGCATGCTCGTCGCCGGCCTCGCTCTGCTCGCCATCTCGGTCTTCTTCTACGTCCTGGTCGGGATCGAGGGCCACGCGCCCAACGACCGGCTGGTCGTCGATTCGCTGGTCAGCCTCGCTTTCGGCGCGTCCCTGATCTCGATCTTCGCGCGCCTCGGCGGCGGCATCTTCACCAAGGCCGCCGACGTCGGCGCCGACCTGGTCGGCAAGGTCGAGGCCGGAATCCCCGAGGACGA
>JAXDPC010000349.1:0-2589 GCA_034668525.1 Sphingomonadales bacterium | reverse complement strand
GGACTTCTCAGGCGTCCGCCGCCATCGTCACGGAATGGGCGAGGAGGAGGATCAGATCGGCGCCGTCACCGGCCTCGCCTGGACCGAGGTCGGCGGCGAGCTGCTGACCATCGAGGCCGTGACGGTGCCCGGCAAGGGCCAGATCAAGACCACCGGCAAGCTCGGCGACGTGATGCAGGAATCGATCCAGGCCGCCTTCTCGTTCGTGAAGGCGCGCTCGCCCAGCTACGGGGTCAAGCCGAGCGTCTTTGGGCGCAAGGACATCCACGTCCATCTGCCCGAAGGCGCGGTGCCGAAGGACGGCCCGTCCGCCGGCGTCGGCATGGTCACGGCGATCATCTCGACGCTCTCCGGGATTCCGGTCAAGCGCGACGTCGCCATGACCGGCGAGGTCACTCTGCGCGGCCGCGTGCTGCCGATCGGCGGGCTCAAGGAGAAGCTGCTCGCCGCGCTGCGCGGCGGCATCACCAAGGTGCTGATCCCCGCCGAGAACGAGAAGGATCTCGCCGACATACCCGCGCCGATCAAGGAAGCGCTCGAGATCGTGCCGGTGAAGCATGTCGACGAGGTGCTCGCCCATGCGCTGGCGACGCCGGTGGCGCCGATCGAATGGACCGACGCCGAAGAGCTGGCGGCGGTGCCGCCTTCGGAGCTCGCGCCGGCGCCCGACGAAGGGCAGGGGGCCTCGATCCGGCACTGACTTGTTGCGGTGCGGCAATGAAATTGGACCGAAACGGCGCGGATTTCTCCGGGAATCCGCGTCTTTCCTTTTGACTCGTCCACGCCTCCTGTCCTTTAAAGGTGGGCCGGCCGCGCGCGCGAGTCTCCGGCACGAGAGGGGGTTCGGGACTGATGAACAAGCAGGAGCTTATCGGCCAGGTCGCCGACGCGACCGGCTTTAGCAGGAGCGACGCGACCCGCGCGGTCGAGACGGTGTTCGACACGATCAGCTCGGCGCTGAAGCGCGGCGACGAGGTTCGCCTGGTCGGCTTCGGCACCTTCTCCTGCTCGCGCCGCAAGGCATCGACGGGCCGCAACCCCCGCACCGGCGAGCCGATGCAGATCAAGGAATCGACGCAGCCCAAGTTCAAGGCCGGCAAGGTCCTCAAGGATTCCGTGAACGCCTGAGGGGGGTTAGGGACAGTCACTTTCCCCGCGGCGCGGCCAGTCCGGCACCGCCGCGCGCGAAAGTGACTGTCCCCCCCTTGCTCGGCCCGGTGTGATCCGGGGACAGTTACTTTCATCCGCGGCGTGCTCAGCCTCGTAGCGCCGCGCGTGAAAGTAACTGTCCCCTCCAGCCCCGCGCGTGAAAGTAACTGTCCCCTCCAGCCCCCCGGCAGTCTGGACAGGCAAACCGGGCTTCACTATGTCGGCGCCCGGACGCGGGCTCGCTCGCGTCCTTTTCCGTCGGACCGGCCACAGCCGCGGACAAGAGGCGTGGGCGCGTAGCTCAGTGGTAGAGCACTGTGTTCACACCGCAGGGGTCGCAAGTTCAATCCTTGCCGCGCCCACCACGCCTTCTCCTCCCGACCGCGGGCGAAGCGTCCGCCGCCTCTTCTCAGCCGCCGCCGAAACCGCCATGAAGGGCGCGCAATGGACGACCTTCCCGCGCCGATCAGAGATGCCGAGCCCCAGGCGCATCCTTCCGGGATGGACTCGGAGCCGGCCGAGGTCGCTTATCGGCGCGACCGGCTGCTCGCCTCGCTGACCCTGATCGCGGGCGCCGGGCTCGCCCTTGCCCTTCCCTTCGCGCTCCGCGCCGGCGCCGAATTCTTCATGCCGGTCACGGCGGCGCTGGTGATCGCGATCGCCCTGGTGCCGGCGCTCGAATGGCTCGAGCGGCGCCGCGTGCCGTCGGTGCTCGCGGCCTTCACCTGCGTGCTGATGTTCCTGGCGGTGGCCAATATCGCGGTGATCTCGATCGTGCTGCCGGCGACCGACTGGGTGCGCCTGCTCCCGGAGCGGATCGGGCAGATCCGCCAGACGCTGGCGCCTTTGTTCGAAGTCTATGCCAATTTCCAGGGCTTCATCGACGACATCGTCGCCGCCTTCGGCCGGACGCCCGCCGGCGCGCCCCAGCCGGTGACGGTCGAGCCGCCCAATTCGATGCTGGCGATCATCGCTACGTCGGCACCGTTCGCGGTGATCCAGATGTTCTTCGCCATCCTCGTCATCTTCTTCTTCCTCGCCGGCTGGACGCGGATGCGCAAGTCCACGATCACCACGAGGGCGAGCTTCGACGGCGCGATGACGACGGCGCGCGTCATCCAGCAGGTGGTGAGCGCGACCTCCACCTATCTCGGCACGATCACCGTCATCAACATGGGCCTTGGCCTCGCCGTCGCTCTGATCCTCTGGTGGCTCGAGATGCCGACGCCCCTGATGTGGGGCGGCATCGTCGCGGTGCTCAACTACATCCCCTATCTGGGGCCGATCGCCTCGGCGCTGCTGCTCGCCGTCGGCGGCCTGATCGTCTTCGCCGACCCCTGGTACGCGATGCTGCCCGCCTTGAGCTTCGTCGCCTTGCATCTGGTCGAGGCCAATCTGCTGACACCGGCGATCATCGGCCACCGCCTGACCATCAACCCC
>JAXDPC010000348.1:0-10201 GCA_034668525.1 Sphingomonadales bacterium | reverse complement strand
GGGCGAGAACGGTGGCGGTGGTGGTGCCGTCGCCGGCGAGGTCGTTGGTCTTGCTGGCCACCTCGCGCAGCATCTGCGCGCCCATATTCTCGAACTTGTCCTTCAGCTCGATCTCCTTGGCGACGGTGACGCCGTCCTTGGTGATGCGGGGGCTGCCGAAGCTCTTGTCGAGGACGACGTTGCGGCCCTTGGGGCCGAGGGTCACCTTCACCGCGTCGGCGAGGATGTCGACGCCGCGCATGATGCGCTCACGGGCGTCGCGGGAAAAGCGAACGTCTTTCGCTGCCATGTCTTCTATTCCTTCTATTCCAAATTTGGAAAGTCACACAAAAGTCTCACTCACGCGCGCCTGCGGTGCGCGGGGGAAAGTCAGCCGACGATCCCGAGGATGTCGCTTTCCTTCATGATCAGCAGGTCCTCGCCGTCGAGCTTGACCTCGGTGCCGGACCATTTGCCGAACAGGATCTTGTCGCCGGCCTTGACGTCGAGCGGGGTCACCGTGCCGTCCTCGGCGCGGATGCCCGAGCCGACCGAGACGACCTCGCCCTCCTGCGGCTTCTCCTTGGCGGTGTCCGGGATGATGATGCCGCCGGCCGTCTTCTCTTCGGCCTCGACGCGGCGCACGAGCACCCGATCATGGAGCGGACGGAAAGTCATGCGCGTCACCTCTTCTTTTGCTGCGGCCCGCATCGCCCCCTTCGAGGTGCCGCTGCGGCCGACCGTTGAACGTTGTTAGCACTCGCGAGCCGCGAGTGCCAATGACGCCGATCTAGGCGATGTTCACCGCAGGTCAAGGGTCCACGCCTGGTAAATCGCGATGTCGGCCCGGGCGGCGGCAAGGCACGTTTACAGCAAGGCGGGGCTGGTCTAGCCCGCTCGCCGGTGAAGCGGAGACGAGACGTGGCGCGCAAGATCTGGAAGGTGCTGGTCGGAATCAAGGACGGGCTCGTCCTCCTCCTCATGCTGCTCTTCTTCGGCCTGCTCTATGCCGGGCTCTCCGCCAGCCCCTATGGCGACAGCGCCCCCAACGGCGCCCTGCTGCTCGACCTGTCCGGCCCGATCGTCGAGGGGCCGAGCGACCAGAGCACCGCCGAGATACTGAGCGGCGGGGCGGTGCGCGAGCATCGCGCCCGCGACCTCATCCACGCGCTCAATCTCGCGGCGACCAACGACCGCATCCGCGCGGTCGCGCTCGACCTCGACCTGTTCGTCGGCGGCGGCCAGACCACGATCGGCGACGTCGCGAACGCGATCGAGCGGGTGCGCCGCGCCGGCAAGCCGGTGCTCGCTTATGCGACCGGCTACAGCGACGACAGCTACCAGCTCGCCTCCCACGCCAGCGAGGTGTGGCTGAACCCGCTGGGCGCGGTGGTGGTCGCCGGCCGCGGCGGCGCCAACCTCTATTATGCCGGCCTGCTCGAACGGCTCGGCGTCACCGCCAACGTCTACCGCGTCGGCGCCTACAAGGCCGCGGTCGAGCCCTTTACGCGGAGCGACATGTCGCCCGAGGCGCGGCAGGCCTCGCAGGCGCTCGCCGACGCGCTCTGGCAGGACTGGCTGCAGGACGTCTCCCGTGCACGGCCGCGCGCCCGCATCGCCGATTATGCCGCCGCCCCTGCCGACCGGATCGCCGCGGCGGGCGGCGACCTGGCCAGGGCCGCCGTCGACGCGGGCCTCGTCGACCGGATCGGCGACCGCACCCAGTTCGGCCGCCGCGTCGCCGCTCTGGTCGGCACCGACGAAGAAGAGGTTCCGGGCAGCTTCCGCACCGTGCGGCTGGACGCCTGGCTGGCCGAGAACCCGCCGGCACGGGGCGGCGGCCGGATCGGCGTGATCACGGTGGCCGGCGACATCGTCGACGGCGAGGGCGGCGGCGGCAGCGCCGGCTCAGACCGATTCGTCGCCAATCTGGAGGAGGGCCTCAGGGAGCACGATCTCGCGGCACTCGTCGTGCGGGTCGATTCGCCCGGCGGCTCGGTGACCGCTTCCGAGCGGATCCGCCGTGCCGTCCAGTCGGTCCGCGACCGCGGGCGACGCGATCTTCGCCGAGCCCTCGACGATCACCGGCTCGATCGGCGTGTTCGCGATCCTGCCGAGCCTCGAGGGTGCACTGCAGCGGCTCCACCTGGGTGCGGATGGCGTCCGCACCACACCGTTGTCGGGCGAGCCCGATTTGCTCCGCGGACCTTCCTCGGAGATGGATCGGCTGCTCCAGATGGGGGTAGAGGCGACCTACCGCCGCTTCGTCGGCCTCGTCTCTCGCGCACGGCGCCTCCCGCCGCAGCGAGTACACGAGATCGCCCAGGGCCGCGTCTGGGCCGGTGGGATCGCGCATCAGCTCGGCCTGATCGACCGCTTCGGCTCGCTCGACGACGCGATTGCCGAGGCGGCCGTGCGCGCCCGCCTCGAAGGCGGGGCAGCCCGAGCCGTCTGGCTCGAGCCGGAGCCGGACTTCTGGTCGCAAATGCTGCGCAGCCTGGCGGGAGGCGAGGAGGCGCAGGCCGGCGGCCACGACGTGTTCAGCCGCCTAGCCCGTCGGCCGGAGGCGCTCCTCGGCCAGGCGATCGAGCAGGCGGAGTCGCTCGCCTCCGGCCCCGCGCTGCAGGCGCGTTGCCTCGAATGCGCGGGCGTTGGCGCTCCGCCGCCCCGGCGTGCGGCGCGGCCGCTCGCGCGGCGGCTGTGGGCGCTGGCCGGGATGTGATCGTCCGGCTCGCGACCGCCGGCGACGCCGCCGCGATCGCCGCAATCTACGCGCCCTACGTCACCGACAGCTTCGTGTCGTTCGAGACCGAGGCGCCCGACGAGGCCGAGATGCGCCGTCGGATCGAGGCCGGCGGCGCGCTCCATCCCTGGCTGGTCGGCGAGGTCGACGGGCGCCTCTGCGGGTACGCCTCTGCCCCCGCCTTCCGTCCCCGAGCCGCCTATCGCTACGCCGTCGAGACCTCCGTCTATCTCGCGCCCGAGGCCTGCGGCCGGGGCCTCGGCCGGACGCTCTACGAACGTCTGCTCGACCTGCTCATAGGCCAGGGCTTCGCCCAGGCGATCGGCGCGATCAGCCTCCCCAACGAAGCAAGCGTCCGCCTCCACGAGGCGCTCGGCTTCACCGCGGCGGGGGCCTACCGGCAGGTCGGCTGGAAGTGCGGCCGCTGGATCGACGTCGGGCTGTGGCAGCGGTCCCTGGCCCCTGCCGCCGTCCCGCCGTCCGAGCCGATTCCGGTCGCCGAGGCCTGGCGCGGCTGATCAGCGCCCGGTGGACGGCGGCGGGCCGACGGGCTCGGCGATGCGGCGGAAGCGGATCGTCCGGTTCATCGAAGGCGCCTGCGCCGAGCTGCTGACCGCATCATAGGCCTCGCCGTCGCGCCGCCAATGGGTGGCGATGGAGATGCGGCGGCCCTCCGGATCGGTGTAGCTCTCCGCGCCGAAATCGAGCCGCCCGTCCGGAAGCGCCCGCATCGTCCCCCGGCTGACTCCGCCCAACGAATTCCAATAAGTGTAGGAGACCGCGTTCGCGGCCCCGTCCCAGCTGTACAGCGTCTCGCCGCGATAGATTTCGGCGCCTCCGGTAACCTCGTGGCGGTCGCGGACATGCTGCCCGCCATAGACGCTCTCGAAACAGTGCACGTCCTCGTTCCCGCCGGGAAGCGTGCCCCGCCAGCAATGGCCCACCAGGAAGGAGAGCGGCTCCAGCTCCCGGCGCAGTTGCGGCTCGTGGCTCAGGAGCAGCAAAGCTGCCAGGTTTGCGATCGGCATTTCCGGCTCCTCGGTCTCGGCGCGAAGCTGCCCGATCGCGCGGCGGAGTCAATCGCGATGGACGGGCAGCGAGATGCTGCGCGCGATCGCCACGCCGCGCAAAGCGAAGCCGGCGAGAGCGGCGACGGGGCCTGCGACGGCTCCCGGGACCCCGGTGCCGAGCAGCGCCACCGTCAGCGCGGCCGAGAGCGCGGCGGCGGTGACGTAGAGCTCGGGCCGCATCAGGATCGAGGGCTCGCCGGCGAGCACGTCGCGGATGATGCCGCCGAGGCAGGCGGTGACCACGCCCATGCCGATCGCCGGAATCGGGGCGACCTCGGAGGAAAGACCCTTGGCCGCCCCGAAGCTCGCATAAGCGGCGAGGCCGGCGGCATCGAGCCAGAGCAAGGCGCGCTCCGAAAGCCAGCGCCGCGGCGCGAACCAGGCGGCAAGCGCGGCGCCGAGGCAGATCAGCAGCACCGCATTCTCGCGGATCCAGAAGACCGGCGCGCCGATCAGCAGATCGCGCACCGTGCCGCCGCCGACGCCGGTCACCACGGCGAAGAAGATGAAGGTGACGATCGTCAGCCGTTTCGCCGCGGCGAGCAGCGCTCCCGACAGCACGAACACCGCGACGCCCGCGAGATCGAGGAAGTCGAGGACGGGGCCGAGCGCCTCGGGAAGATGGGCCGGTGTCACGGCGCCCCTTTAGGCGGGGCGCGCCGGCGCTACCAGCCGAGGAAGCGGCGATATTCGGCGGCATCCTCCGGCGCCATCTGGCCGAGCAGCACCCGGTTGGTGAAATTGCCCTGCATGACGCGGCCGGCGCGATAGCCCCAGTCGATGATGCTGGCCTCCGGAATGGCGACGCGGTCGCCGGGGCGGTCGCTGGTGTTGACCGGCTGGTTGATCAGGATTCCGGTCATCGGCGAGCCCGAGCGGTCGAGCGAGACGGCCCAGACATATTCGAACTGGTCGGACGGATCGATGTCGAACTTGACCATGAACTCGCCGTCGCCCGCCTGCGGCGCGGCGAGCCGGCGGTAGAATGAAGGCAGCGTGCGGCGGCCTTCGGCGATCGCCGCGTTCATCGCCGCGTCGTCGCTCCTGACCTGGTAGATTTGCTCCTCGGCCTGGTCCGCGCCGGCCGGCGGGGCCGAAGCGAGCGCCAGCGCCGCCGCCACGAGAAAATCGATCATCGCATCGCCCCTTTGATTCGAAGGGGAATTATAGAGGGATCGGCGGGCCTGTCATCGCCGCTTCCGTGGCGGCCTTCTACCAGCCGAGATATTCGCGCAGCATGGCGGACTCGTCGCGGGGCATGCGGCCGATGAGCACCCGGTAAGTATAGCCGCCCTGCATCACCGCACCCTTGCGATAGGCCCAGTCGACAATCTCCGCTTCCGCGACCGTCACGCGGTCTCCGGCGCTGGCCCGCGCGCGTTGCGGCTGGCTGAGGAGAACGCCCGCAACCGAGGTCGGGGAGCGGCTGAGCCGGTAGACCCAGACCAATTCCTCCTCCTTCCCAGGGACGATGTCGTACGCCAGCATGAACTCGCCCTCGTCGGCAGCGGGGTCGGCCAGCCGCTCGAAAAAGCGCGCCAGCTCGGCGCGGGCGCGCCCGGTGGCCGCCTGCATCTCCGGATCGTGGAGCGGCACGCTCAGGATCAGATCCCCCTCGCGGACGGCACCGGCAACGGCCGCACCCGAACCGGCGGCCAGTGCCAGCGCAAGGGGAAGATATTGCAAGCCCATGAATCGCCGCGCCATTGCGGAGGCGATCATATATGGATCGGCAGCCCTGTCACCGCCATCGCCGCTTCCTTGACCGCTTCCGAATGGGTCGGATGGGCGTGGCAGGTGTAGGCGATGTCCTCGGAGGTGGCGCCGAACTCCATCGCCTGGGCGGCCTGGGCGATCATGGTGCCGGCGACCGAGGCGACGATATGGACTCCGAGCACCCGGTCCGAGCGCGCGTCGGCGATCACCTTGACGAAGCCTTCGGCGTCGCGATTGGTCTTGGCCCGGCTGTTCGCCATCATCGGGAACTTGCCGGTCTTGATCTCGACGCCGGCCTCTTTCAGCTCCTCCTCGGTCTTCCCGACCGCGGCGATCTCCGGATAGGTGTAGACGACGCTCGGGATCACCTCGTGATTGACGATGCCGACCTGCCCGGCGAGGATCTCGGCCACCGCCACGCCTTCGTCCTCCGCCTTGTGGGCGAGCATCGGCCCGGGAACCACGTCGCCGATCGCGTAGATGCCGGCGACGGCGGTGCGGAAATCGTGGCCGACCTCGATCTGGCCGTATCTGTTGGGCGAGATGCCGGCGGCTTCGAGGCCGAGGCCCTCCGTGTTCGGACGCCGGCCGATCGAGACCAAAACCACGTCCGCCTCGATCGTCTGCGCCTCGCCGCCTTTCGCCGGCTCGACGGTCAGGCGGACGCCTTCGCCGGCCGTCTCGGCGCCGGTGACCTTGGTCGAGGTCCTGATCTCGAAGCCCTGCTTCTTGAAGATCTTCGCCGCTTCCTTGCGGACCTCACCGTCCATGCCGGGCAGGATCTGGTCGAGATACTCGACGACCGTGACCTTCGCCCCGAGCCGGCGCCAGACCGAGCCGAGCTCGAGCCCGATCACGCCGCCGCCGATCACGACGAGGTGCTTCGGCACCTTCGCAAGCTCGAGCGCGCCGGTCGAATCGACGATCCTTTGCTGGTCGATCTCGACCCCGGGCAGCGGCGTCACGGACGAGCCGGTGGCGATGACGAAATTCTTCGCCGCGTAGCTCGTCCCGGCCACATCGAGTTCGGTCGGCGAGGTGAAGCGCCCCTGCCCTTTCAGCCAGGTCACCTTGTTCTTCTTGAACAGGAATTCGATGCCCTTGGTCAGCCCGCCCACGGCCTCGCGCCGCCCGGCATGCATGGTGTCGAGATCGAGCTCCACGGAGCCCAGCTTCACGCCCCATTTCGTCAGCGTGCCGTGGTTCGCCTCCTCGAACAGCTCGGAGGCGTGAAGCAAGGCCTTGGACGGGATGCAGCCGACGTTGAGGCAGGTCCCGCCCAGGGTCTCGCGGCTCTCCACGCAGGCCGTCTTCAGCCCGAGCTGCGCCGCCCGGATCGCGGCGACATAGCCGCCCGGCCCGGCCCCGATCACGATCACGTCGAAATTGGTCTCAGGCATTGGAATCACTCTCTGGCGGCAAGGGGCGGTAACGACTGCTCGATGGGCGAATGACGGCCATATGGCGGTTCAACCGGCCGGATGCGAGTGTGTCGATCACTCGGCGAGCCATGGCGGGCTGCTTTTCGGGCTCGCAGCGTATGTAGATGATGGCGGGCGGGGGCGGCATGCCCAACGCGTAAATCAGATCCGAAAAATCGCTGTCCTCAGTAACGATAATTCGCTCCTCGCGCACGGCCAGCGCCAGAAGATCGGCGTCGCTCCAAGTCGCATGATCGATGGCGGCTCGCACGACGTCATGCCCCTCGGTCTCCAGCGCCGATGCAATTGCCTTGGCGATGTGGACGTCGAGCAGGAACCTCAAGCGGCTTTCGCCTGTCCGATTGCGACATAGTCTTCGTCATGCATAAGGTCGGCGGCAAACGCAGCGGCGGCGCGCAAGTGCTCGGGTAGAATTCCGGCATATTCGTCAGCCATCTGCTCCGCGGTCCAGCCGGCAGCCATCAGCTTCAGCACGAACTCGACCTTGATGCGCGTGCCTCGAAATATCGGTTTACCGAAGCCGATCTCCGGATTCGAGTATATGTGGTCGCGCCAGTTCATCGCCGTCTCTCACAAATCGATCAGAAGCCTCGTCGGGTCTTCTATAGCTTCCTTCATCCGCACGAGGAAGGTGACCGCCTCGCGGCCGTCGACGAGGCGGTGGTCGTAGCTGAGCGCCAGGTACATCATCGGACGGGCGACGATCTGGCCGCCGCGGACCACCGGCCGCTCCTCGATCCGGTGCATCCCGAGCACCGCCGACTGGGGCGGGTTGACGATCGGGGTCGAGAGCAAAGAGCCGAACACGCCGCCGTTGGAGATGGTGAAGGTGCCGCCCTTCATCTCGTCCATGGTCAACGTGCCGGCCTTGGCGCGCTGGCCGAAGTCGGCGATCGTCTTCTCGATCTCGGCGAAGCTCAAGGCATGGGCGTCGCGGATGACGGGAACCACCAGGCCGTTCGGCGCGGACACCGCCACCGAGAGGTCGACATAATCGTGATACACGATCTCGTCGTCCTCGATATACGCATTGACCGCCGGTATGTCCTTCAGCGCCAGGCAGGCGGCCTTCACGAAGAAGCCCATGAAGCCCAGGCGGATGCCGTGCTTCTTCTCGAACAGGTCCTTGTAGCGGCTGCGCGCCTCCATGACCGCACTCATGTCGACGTCGTTGAAGGTGGTGAGCAGGGCCGCGGTGTTCTGCGCTTCCTTGAGCCGCTTCGCGATCGTCTGGCGCAGGCGCGTCATCCGCACCCGCTCCTCGCGGCGGCCGTCGGCGGCGGGGCGGGGGGCGGGGGCGGCTGGGGGCGCCGGGGCGGGGGCGGCGGGGGGAGCAGGAGCCGGACTGGGCGGCGCCTTCTGCGCCTGCGCCGCGGCCAGGACGTCGTCCTTGGTCAGGCGGCCGTCCTTGCCGGTCCCCTTGATCGTCGACGGATCGAGATGATGCTCGAGGACCAGGCGCCGGACCGACGGCGACAGGGTCAGGTGCGAGCCTTCGCCGCCTTCTTCCTCGCGCACCTCGATATTCTCGCCGGCGCCTTTCGGGTTGACGGGAGTCGATTCGGGCAGCGGCGTCTCCGCGGCCGCCGCGGCGGCCACGCCCGGGCCGGTCTCGATCCGCCCGATCGCGGACCCGACCGCGACCGTGTCGCCCTCGGCGACGAGCGGCTCGCCCATCACGCCGTCGACCGGGGCGGGGACCTCGACCGCCACCTTGTCGGTCTCGAGGCTGGCGACCGGCTCGTCGGCCTTCACCGCGTCGCCCGGCTTCTTCAGCCACTGGCCGAGCGTCGCCTCGGTGATCGATTCGCCCAGCGTCGGTACGATTATGTCGGTCGCCATATTGTCCTATCCGGCCAGAAGCTGCGGCGCGGCTTCGCTGCTATGGCCGAGCGCCTCCGCGATCAAGGCCGCCTGCTCCGCCGCGTGGCGCTTGGCGAGGCCGGTGGCGGGCGAGGCGGCGGCGGCGCGGCCGGCATAGACCGGCCGCTGCGGCTTCAGGCCAGCCTCCCGGAGGCGGCGCTCGATGCGCGGCGCGACGTGCGCCCAATAGCCCTGGTTCTGCGGCTCCTCCTGCGCCCAGACCAATTCTTCCAGGCCGGTCATGCGCTTGAGGCGCGCCAGCAGCGCCTCGCCGGGGAACGGGTAAAGCTGTTCGATCCGGACCACCGAGATGGTCGCGTCGCCCGCCTTGTCGCGCGCTTCGAGCAGCTCGTAGGCCAGCTTGCCCGTGCACAGGACGAGCCGCTTCACGCTCGCGTCGCGCGGCGGGTTCGGATCGGAGAGGATGCGCCTGAAGTGACTCTCGCCGGTGAAGTCGGCGAGGCTGGAGACCGCCTGCTTGTGCCGCAGCAGGGACTTGGGCGTCATGATCACCAGCGGCTTCCGGAAGTCGCGGTTCATCTGGCGCCGCAGGATGTGGAAATAATTGGCCGGGGTCGTGCAGTTCGCGACCTGCATATTGTCCTCGGCGCAGAGCTGCAGGAAGCGCTCGGGCCGCGCCGAGCTGTGCTCCGGCCCCTGCCCCTCGTAGCCGTGCGGCAGCAGCAGGACGAGGCCCGAGGCGCGCAGCCATTTCGCTTCGCCGGCCGAGATGAACTGGTCGATCATCACCTGCGCGCCGTTGGCGAAGTCGCCGAACTGCGCCTCCCACAGGACGAGGGTCTGCGGATCGGCGAGCGACCAGCCATATTCGAAGCCGAGCACGCCGAACTCGCTCAAGGGGCTGTCGCGCACCTCGAAGCGGGCCGGGCCGACCCGGGTCAGCGGGATATATTTGGAACCCTTATCCTGGTCGACCCAGACGGCGTGGCGGTGGCTGAACGTGCCGCGGCCGCTGTCCTGCCCCGAGAGCCGCACCGGGTGCCCCTCACGCAGCAGCGTCCCGAAGGCGAGCGCCTCTGCCGTCGCCCAGTCGAACCCTTGCCCGGTCTCGAACATCTTCCGGCGCGCGTCGACGATGCGGACGAGCGTCTTGTGGGCGGCGAGTCCGTCCGGGATCGTGGTGAGGATGCGGCCGACCTCGCGCGCCGTCTCCTCGGCAACGCCGGTGGCGACGTTGCGGCGCGCGGTGATCGCCTCCTGCGGCTTGTTGAGTCCCGCCCAGGCGCCCTCGAACCAGTCGGCCTTGTTGGGCAGATAGGATTTGGCCGCGTCGAACTCGCCGTCGAGGAGCTGCGTGAATTCGGCGATCTGCCGGTCGAGCCACCCTTTCTCGATGACGCCCTCGCGCTCCAGCCGTTCCGCGTAGA
>JAXDPC010000347.1:0-6363 GCA_034668525.1 Sphingomonadales bacterium | reverse complement strand
CGGATCGAGGCCGAGCGCTTCTCGACCCCGACCGATCCGCTGCCGCTCGAGGTGCTGGTCGAGGAGGCGCGCGAGTCGAGCCGCGGCATGACCGGCCAGCGCGGCTCCGAGCTCATCGTGGAGGCGGAGCCCGGGCTGCCGGCCGTGACCGGCGACCGGAACGAGATCCTGCAATTGCTCGACAATCTGGTCGCAAACGCGCTGCGCTACGGCCGGGCAGGGACTCCGGTCCGGGTGCGGATGCGACGCGAGGGGGAGATGGTCCGGCTCACCGTCTCCGACGAGGGCGAGGGTATCGCAGCCGGGCACATCCCGCGGCTGACCGAGCGCTTCTATCGGGTCGACCCGAGCCGGAGCCGCTCGTTGGGCGGGACCGGGCTCGGGCTGGCGATCGTCAAGCATATCGTGGAGCGCCACCGCGGGCGGCTGCATATCGAGAGCGCGATCGGCCGCGGCACCGACGTGCACGTGCTGCTGCCGGCGGCCGAGGGAGGCAAGGGATGAGCGGGGGCAAGCTGCTGCTGGTCGAGGACGACAAGGCGCTGGCGGAGCTTTTGGTCTGGCATTTCGAGCGCCAGGGCTTCGCGGTGCGGCGGACCGCGGACGGCGAGGAGGCCTTGCTGCTGGCCGAGGAGGAGGTGCCCGACGTGGTCGTGCTCGACTGGATGATCGAGGGCGTGTCCGGGCTCGAAGCGTGCCGCCGGCTGCGCCGGCGCCCGGCCACCGCGAACCTGCCGATCATCATGCTCACCGCCCGGGGCGAGGAGGCCGACCGGATCCGCGGCCTCGAGACCGGCGCCGACGATTACGTCACCAAGCCGTTCAGCCCGGCCGAGCTGGTCGCGCGCGTCCACGCCGTGCTCAGGCGCGTGCGGCCGGCGCTGGCGGCCAGCGAGATCGGCTATGGCGACATCGCGATGGACCTCGTCCGGCACCGCGTCACCCGCGGCGGCGCGCGGATCGAGCTCGGTCCCACCGAGTATAAATTGCTGCGCCACTTCCTCGAGAATCCGGAGCGGGTCTTCTCGCGCGCGCAGCTGCTCGATCGGGTGTGGGGGGCGGACAGCGCGATCGAATTGAGGACGGTCGACGTCCATGTCCGCCGGCTGCGCAGCGCTCTGAACGAAGGCGGACGGCCGGACCCGATCCGCACAATCCGCTCCGAAGGCTATTCGCTGGACGCCGAGCGGGGCTGAGCGGGGCGGCCGGGAGGAGCTGGGCGGAGCGGGCCGTTTCGCTTTTGGGGGATGCGTTGGACCCCGAGCCCCGCCCAGGCCGGACACGGGGTGCGATGTGGCCGACGCGGCCGGGCTACCACGCCCGGTCGGGCAGGCGACGCTCCGACCGCACATTTTGAGCGCCGAGCGGCTTCGGGGGCGAATCGAAGCGGGTAGAAGCGCGGCGTGTCGATGTCGCGTGGCGTTGCCCGAAGTCCCGGCCTCCCGGCGCCGTGCGGCGCGGATCGGGGCTAGTGCCCGCCTTCCGCTATCGCACCTTGCTGATGGTCGGCCCCTGGCGCGCGACCCGCCGCGACGCGCTGGCCGACGCAGTCCGGTGCGGCCTCGCGCGCTGGGCGGGGGAACCCTGGGACCGGGTGACGTGGCGCTTCCCCGGCGAGATCGAAGAGCGGGAGGAGGATGCGCCCGACGCCCCGGCTTCGGGCGCCGGCGCCTAGCTCCTGAGCTCGAAGATGCCGTCCCGCAGCGCGTCGTTGACGAAGCGGGTGACCGCCTCGAGCTGCTTCCTCACCAAGGCGAGCGCCGCCGGCTCCTGCACCCGCTCCGGCGGCAGGGCGATCTCCCCGCCCGCGGTCTTGATCAGCGAGCCGGCCTTGATCAGGCCTTCGACCCGGCGCCGGGCGGTCTCGCGGTTGAGGCCGGTGGCGGCCGCGATCGAGGCGACGTTGCAGCGCTGGAGCTCGTCCAGCGGCAGATAGTTTTCGAGCGCCCGCTGCTCGGGGGGCAGATCGGCCCGGAGCAGCTTCTCCGAAGTGATGGCGATCACGGCGACGATGATCATCGCATTCTGCACGTCGTGGACGTCGCGCCGCCACAGCTCGACGGACCGGGCCGTGAGGATGGCCAGGCGAATGGCCGTCAGGCGGCTGTTCCGCGCCGCATTATCGTCATCGATCAGGAGATGCATCACGGCTCGACCCTAAGCCTCCGCCATTCCCGCGGCAACGCGCGCGGCCCGGAGACGCAGGAAGGGGACAGGGGAATGGGGACAGTTACAAGTAACTGTCCCCTAGAAAACGAGGCCGGCTTCGAGGCCGAAGGTGCGGGGCGCGTTGAAGTTCGCATAGTCGCCGATCACCGTGCCGAAATTGCCGTCGATCGGGAAGCGGTTGGCGTTGGAGCGGCGGTAGATGTGCTGCTCGTCGAGCAGGTTGCGCGACCAGAGCGAGAGGGTGAGCAGCTGCCCGCCCGACCCCATCGAAATGTCCGCCACGGAGAGGCGCGCATTGAGGATGAAGCTCGGCTCGGCCTGGACGTTCTCATTGTCGAACGTATGCGCCCGGCCCGAATAGTTTCCGTCGAGGTGCAGCCGAACCGCGGTGCCGCCGCCGCCGCCGCCGATCGGGATGCCGTAGTCGATCGAGCCGGATGCCGCGTGGCGCGGCGTGTAGACGATGTAGAGCGGCTGGAGCGGATTGCCGGCGACGAGGGGATTGGGCGTCGGGGGGACCCGCCAGTGCGTATAGGCGTAGGAGGCGCCGAGCGTCAGCCGGTCCGTCGCGCGCAGGGTGACATCGGCCTCGATGCCGCGGATGCGGGTCGTGCCGGGCGCGTTCACGGTCTCCAGCGTGTGGCGGATGCTCCCGTTCGGCTGCGGAGCGTAGAAATCGAAGTCGAACTGGCTGTCGCTGCGGTTCATCACGTAGCCGGCGAGGTTGAAGCGGCCGCGGCGGTTCAGGAACAGGATCTTGGCGCCCAGCTCGTAGGAGGCGACCGATTCGGGGCCGAAGGTGCGGAAGGTGAGCGAGCGCGAGCTCGCGCCGCCGGACCGGTAGCCGGTCGCGTAGCGGGCGTAGAGATTGACGTCCGGCGTCGCATCCCAGGCGATGGTGAGCAGAGGGTCGAAACGGGTGGTCGAAATCTCGAAGGGAAAGGTGGTCGCGACATTGTTGACGATGGCGAGATCGCCGCGCTTGCGGTCGTGGGTGACGCGCCCGCCGGCGGTGAGGTGCACCGTCTCGAGGCCCGAGGGCGTCCAAGTGGACTGGCCGAAGGCGGCGTAGCTGCGCGACCGCGCATGGCTGGACCGCGCGACCGACCAGTTCTGCGGATCCCAGGTCGTCGCGCCGTTGATCGTATAGTCGGTGCCGGTCGCGTTCCACCTGTTGGTGTTGGGCGTCGCCGCCCGCTCCTCGGCGCGCTCGTCGAAGAAATAGAGGCCGGCGACATAGTCGACGCCCGAGACGCTGCCGACGGCCTGGAATTCCTGGGTGAACTGGCGCTGCGTCAGGCGCGAGAGGCTGTAGCGGCTGAAATTGCCGTTCGGGAGGAAGGAGGGCGTGCGGTGCGCGCCGCCCGAATTGTCCCACTGTTCGGCGTCCACGGTGCGCCGCGCCGTGATCGAGCGCAGCTCGATCCCCTCGGCGACTTGCCATGAAAGCCGGGCCATCACGCCTTGGGTGCGGTCGATGCTCGGCTGCTGCGGAACCCCGATATCGGCCACCGCCATGCGCCTGTCGGTGACGGTGACGACCGGCGGCAGCGGCGCGATCGTGCCGGCCGGCAGCCGGTTTCCGTTCGCCGCGATCTGCGCGAGCGTCGCGACCGGATAGCCCTGCGGATTGAAGTTGATGAGCTGGCTGTAGAAAGGCGAGTTCTCGTCGCGAGCGATATCATAGGCGAAATCCGCCGTGAACGCGTCGCTCGGCTCCCATCGTGCGGCGACCCGCCCGCCGTAGCGGTGGTAGGAGTTCCAGCCGAGCTGGCCCGGCAGCGGGTTCTCCACCGTCGCGCCCTGGTGCTGAACGACGGCGTCGACCCTCACCAGGAAATTCGCAAGCTCGGGCAGGTTCAGGTGGATCGCTCCGTTGTAGCTGCCGAAATTGCCGACCCCCGCCGAGAGGTGGCCGCCGAACTCCCCGGTCGGCGCGCGCGTGACGATGCTCACCGCGCCGCCTTCCGTGTTGCGGCCGAACAGGGTGCCTTGCGGCCCCCTCAGCACTTCGATCCGCTCGATGTCGAAAAGGGCGGCGTTGAGGCCGTGCTGGCGGCCGAGATAGACGCCGTCGATATAGACGCCGACGCCCTGCTCGCGGGCCGGCTGGTTGGCGTCGCCGGGAACGATGCCGCGGATGCCGACCGTGAGCGCCGACTGCCGCGACTCGTAGGTTGCGATCCTGAGGCCCGGGATCGAGCCGTCGCCGAGGTCGAGGAGGCTCTGGACATGGCGGTTGCGCAGATCCTGCGCGCTCGCGACGGAAATCGAGATCGGCGTGCGCTGGAGGTTGGTCTCGCGGCGCAGCGCGGTGACGACGATGGTGTCAAGCTCGTCGCTCCCTTGGGTCTCCGCAGCGGTCTCGGCGGACACCGGATCGGGTTCGACCGGAGCATCGGCCGTCTGCGCCAGCCCGGGCGCGGCCGTGGCGAGGAAGGTGCCGCCTATGAGCAGACGGAATGTGCGCATGTCCCGATGTCCCCTTGTTCCTCGTCGGCGCATTCGCCGCGCCGACAGGGCAAGGGCTACCGGGCGTCCGTGATCGCCCGGTGACGGAGGGAAGACAGTTCGAAGACAGCCGTCCGCCGGCTGTCACGCCACTGTAACCTCGGCGTCACCGAAACGTCTCGAAGCGGCGGCTATGCAGCAGCATGGGGGAGGACGTGGACCTTGCGATTCGTGACACGTCTGTCATGAAGCGGCGCGACTCGCCGCAAGGCTCAGGAGCTTCGGACATTCGCCAGATCTTCAACCCAGCTCTGGCCGCGCGGCCTCCCGCCCGCCGCCACGGCCCCGCATCGAGGTAAGCCCGGATGTTCGGTTGGTTCCAACGCCTGCTGCCCCGCAAGGGCGATTTCTTCACATTGTTCGAGGCGCATTCGGCGAGCATCGTGGCCGCTGCCGACGCTCTTTGCCGTATGGTCGCGGGGGGACCCGAGACCAAGGTCCACATCGCCGAGATTCACAAGCGCGAGCATGACGCGGACGACGTCATCCGCGAGGTGCTGCAGACCGTCCGGCGCACCTTCCTGACGCCCTTCGACCGCGGCGCCATCACAGGGCTGATCGGCGCGATGGACGACGCGGTCGACGAGATGCACGCCGCCGCGGCCGCGGTCGATCTTTACGACCTCACCGAGTTCGAGCCGGAGATGAAGGAGATGGTCGCGCTGATCGTGACCGCGTCGCACCTCACCGCGGAAGCGATGCCGCTGCTCCGCGACGTCGCCCGCAACGCGGGCGCCCTTCATGAGCTCACCGAGCGCCTCGTGCAGATCGAGGGCGAGGCGGACGGCGTCCATACCCGAGGCCTGAAGAGCGCCTTCCAGCGCGATGCCGCCAGCAACCTGCTGGGCTTCAGCGTCGCGAGGGAGATCTACAAGCATCTCGAGCGCATCGCCGATTCGTTCGAGGACGTCGCGAACGAGATCGACGGCATCGTCATCGACCACGCCTGAGGAGCCGGACGGATGCACGAGCTGGCGCTGCCGCTGCTCATCGGCCTGATCGTCGTCGCGCTGGCGTTCGACTTCCTGAACGGGCTCCACGACGCCGCGAACTCGATCGCGACCGTCGTCGCGACCCGCCTGCTCGGCCCGGTGCAGGCGGTCGCCTTCGCGGCCTTCTTCAACTTCGCCGCTTATTTCCTGACCCTCGCATTTCCCAGTCTCCACGCCGTCGCCAACACGATCGGCAAGGGCCTGGTCAGCCAGAGCGACGTGACGCCGTCGCTGGTCTTCGCCGCTTTGGTCGGCGCGATGAGCTGGAACATCATCACCTGGGTCAAGGGCATCCCCTCCTCGTCGAGCCATGCCCTGGTCGGCGGGATCGTCGGCGCGGGCCTCGCCGCCGCCGGCCTCGGCACGATCCAGTGGACCGGCGTCACCAAGACTTTGCTCTTCATTCCGCTGGCTCCCTTGCTCGGCATGGCGATGGCGATGGCGGTGATGCTGCTGAGCAGCTGGCTCGCGGTGAGGGCCAGCGCCCGCGGCGCCGACAAGACCTTCCGCAGCCTCCATCTGGTCTCCGCCGCCGCTTATTCGCTCGGCCACGGGCTCAACGACGCGCAAAAGACGATGGGCATCATCACCATCGTCCTCGTCACGAGCGGCCTGTTGGAAGCGGGCGCGGGCGGCAAACTTCCCGACATCCCGCTCTGGGTCGTGCTGACGGCGCACGCGGCGATCGCCG
>JAXDPC010000346.1:0-4039 GCA_034668525.1 Sphingomonadales bacterium | reverse complement strand
GCCTATCGGATGATTGCGCCGCTGCTCGACCCTCAGCTCGCGCCGGGCGGAATCGCATGCATCGAGATCGGGGCCGGTCAAAGCGAAGCCGCTTCCGCGCTTTTCGCGGCCGAGGGATTTGCAATATCCGTGCGCAAAGACCTCGCCGGATGCGATCGCTGCCTCGTCCTGCGGCGCTAACTTGCTTCAACATCTTTTCGCTTGGTTTTTTCTGCGCGCTTAGCTACATAGTCGCCAGGGACGGGGGCCGCTCACAGCAAGAAACCGCGTGAGGCTTCCCGGCCGACCCCCGATTGCTCTCATCGCCGAGGCGGCGATTACAGCGTGAGGAGGCGGGAGCCGTATTGCGGCTTGCTGCCCGGGCGTCGGCACCAAGAAACGGCCGGGAGTGGCCTGGCCGGTGGAGTGGCAGAGAGACCCACCTTTTTGGCGAGGATTTTCGTTTGATAAACAATCGTCAGGGCGGCCGCAGACGCGGTCGCGGCGGCGGCGGCGGCGGCCGTCAGCAGGGCGGCCCGGGACCGGGCAACCGCCAGGAGACCAGGAACCGCGGCAATGCCGCGCAGCTGCTCGAAAAGTACAAGTCGATGGCGCGCGATGCCCAGATGGGCGGCGACCGCGTCCAGACCGAATATTATCTCCAATATGCGGATCATTATTATCGCGTGTTGAACGAGAACCGCGCGCGCTTCGAAGAGCAGCGTCCGCAGCGCGGCGAATATTATGAAGAGGACGAGGATCAGGACGAGGGCGTCGGCGCCGACGGCCGCGACGATGGCGACGAGCGCTCCTACCGCGACGACCGCCCGGCGCGGGACGACCGGCCTGCCCGCCAGGACCGCCCCTATCGCGATGACCGCGGCGATCGCGAAGAGCGCCCCTATCGCAGCGAGCCGCAGGGCCAGCGCGACGTCCAGCGCGACGAGAGCGACCGCCCGCGCCCCGATCGGGACGGCCGCAACGGCGACGCCGCTCGCGGTCGCGGCCGCCCGCGCCGCGACCGTTTCGAAGCGACCGAGGGCGACGAGCGGATCGCGCTCGACGTCCTGCCGCCGGCCATCTCGGCGCTCCCTGCCGTGGACAACGACATGAGCGACGAGCAGCCGGCGAAGGCGCCGCGCCGGCGCGTCCGACGCCCCCGCGAGGACGACGATTCCGAGATTGCTCCCGCGGCCTGAGCGCATCGCACGGATACATGATCAGGGCGGTCGCCGCGGCGGCCGCCCTTTTCGTTTCAGGCGGTTGACGTGCAGGTGACAATGTAACATCGTCGGGGAAGCAATCCGCGAGGAGCCTCTCATGCGTCCGATATTCTGCCTTGCCATGCTTGCAGCGGCCCCTGCGCTCGCCCAGCCGACCATCCCGCCGCCGAGCGAAAGCGCGCAAGGCGAGGTGGCGGTCACCATCTACAACAACGATCTCGCGCTGGTGCAGGACCGCCGCGACGTCGACATCCCCGCAGGGCGATCGCGCCAGGAGTTCCCGGACGTCTCCGCGCAGATCCGCGCCGAGACAGTCACTCTGACCGGAAACGGGGTGGGCATCGTCGAGCAGAATTTCGATTACGACCTTCTGTCCCCCCAGGCGCTGATGCAGGCGGCGGTGGGCGAGACGATCACGCTGGTGCGGACCAATCCGGCCAACGGCCAGGAGCAGCGCGAGCGGGCGCGCGTGCTGGCGGTGAACGGCGGCGTCGTGCTCCAGATCGGCGACCGCATCGAGGTCCTCCGCGACGACGGCCTCCCGGTCCGGGTGGTGTTCGATCGCGTGCCCGAGAATCTGCGGGCGCGCCCGACCTTGTCCGTGACCGTTCAGACCGAGCACGCCGGCCGGCGCCCGGTGACGCTCACCTATCTCACGCCCGGTCTGGGCTGGCAGGCCGACTATGTCGCCTTGTTCGACGAAGCGGCGGGGCGGATGGACGTCCAGGGCTGGATCACGCTCACCAACAACAGCGGCACGCCTTACACCAACGCCAACGTGCTGCTCGTCGCCGGCGCCGTCGGCGGCGACGGCGGGCAGCGCGCCTACCGGCGCCCGCCGCCGCCTCCGGGCAGCCTGCGCGATCCCGGCACCGAGACCGCGGCGCGCGAGCGGCTCGGCGACTTCTATCTCTATCCGCTGCCGGAGCGGACCACGATCGCCCACCGCCAGATCAAGCAGGTGAGCTTCCTCGACGTGCGCGGCGCCGCGGCCGCGCGCGCTTATGAATATCGCAACTCCTGGCTCGGCACGCAGGACGAACCGCGCAGCGTCAACAGCGTGCTCCGCTTCTCGAGCTCGCGCGACCAGGGCCTCGGTGACGCGCTGCCGGCGGGCACGGTGCGGGTCTATCAGCGGGACGGGCGCGGCAATCCGCAGTTCGTCGGCGAGGCCGGAATCGGCCATACGCCGATGGGCTCGGAGCTGGGGCTGGTCACCGGCCTGGCCTTCGACGTCAAGGTGCAGCCGACCGTCGAGCGGCGCGAGCGCGTGTCGGCGCAGCGCTGGCGGACCAGCATGCGCTACCGGGTCACCAATGCCGGCCCGACGCCGGTCACGGTGATCGTCACCCAGGACGGGCTTTGGGGCGACACCCGCATCGTCCAGGAGAGCCAGCCGAGCGAGCGCATCTCGGCCGACGCCGCGACCTGGCGGGTGGCGGTGCCGGCGAACGGCGAGGCGACCGTCACCGCGACCTTCGACAGCCGCTATTGAGGGCGAGCGGATGGCCCGCCTCGCGCTGCTCCTGCTGCCGGCGCTCGCGGCGCTCGGCTGGGCCGCGCCGGCGGCCGCGCAGCGCATCGTCACCTCGCCGCGGCCCGAATCGGTCGACGTCACCATCTATCGCGACCCCCGCCGCGCGGCCGCCGGAGCCTTCAATCCCCAATGGCTCGGCGGTTACGCGCTGATCAGCGAGACGCGGCGCATCCGGCTCCCCGAAGGCGAATCGGATATCCGCTTCGAAGGCGTCGCCGCCGGGCTGGTGCCGCAGAGCGTCATCGTCTCGGGGTTCCCCGAGGATATCGTCGAGCGCAACCGCGACGCCTATCTGCTTTCGCCCGGGACCCTGATCGCGCGCTCCCTCGGCCGCCGGGTGCATGTCCGCCGCACCTCGATCGCGACCGGCCGCACCCGCGAGCATGACGCGGTGATCCGCACCGGCGCGGACGGCGCCGTCGTGCTCGAGACCGCGCAGGGCTTCGAGACGCTGCGCTGCACCGGCCTTCCGGAGACGATCACCTACGATCGCGTCCCGCCCGGCCTTTCGGCGCGGCCGACGCTGTCGGTGCGCGCCCGCGCGCGCAGCGAGGTGACCGCCACCGTCACCTTGTCCTACCTCGCCACCGGTTTCGACTGGCGGGCGGATTATATCGCCACTTTGTCCGAGGACGGCACCCGCGCCGACCTGTTCGCCTGGCTGACGCTGGCCAGCAACGACGAGACCAGCTTCCCCAACGCCGACGTCCAGGCGGTCGCCGGGCAGCTCAACCGCGACCAGGTCGATGCGCAGGAGGCGGAGGGCGAGCCGATCCAGCTGCGCTGCTGGCCCCATTCCACCACCAGCGACATCCCCCTCGAAGAGTTCAGCCAGGCGCCGCCGCCGCCGCCGATGGCCCCGATGGCGGACGAGGAGTCGATGACCGTCACCGGCACCGTGCTGAACAGCAGAGGCGTGTACGAGTCGCCGTCTCCGGTCAGCGTGCTGGTCGCCGAGGAGTTCAGGCTGGGCGACGTGAAGCTCTATCGGATCCCCGAGCCGGTGACCGTCGCCGCCAACGCGCAGAAGCAGGTCGGCTTGCTGCAGCGGTCGGACGTCAGGGTCGAGATCGTCCACCGCCAGCGCATCTGGCGCTGGCAGAACGGCGCGATCGAGGCGGCGGGACGCTGGCTGGTCGCGCAGAACCGCCAATCGGAAGGGCTCGGGCTGGCGCTTCCGGCAGGGCAGATGATGTTGTTCGCGCAAGCGGCGGGGCGGACGATCCTGATCGGCGAGGGCCAGCTCGAGGACCGCGCTGCCGGCGAGGACGTCGAGGTCGCTCTCGGCGTCTCGACGGCG
>JAXDPC010000345.1:0-6192 GCA_034668525.1 Sphingomonadales bacterium | reverse complement strand
CAGCTCGCCGCGACCGATCCGGACGTTCTGCTCCTCGCCGGAACCATCGCCGGCCTGCAGGGCAACGGCGCCGAGGCCGAGCGGCTCTACCGCCAGGTCGCCGCCGCGGCGCCCGATACGGACGCCGGCCGCCGCGCCGCCGCCGCGCTCGGATCGGCCCGCGAGGCGCCGACTGCCGCCACGGCGCGGTCCCCCGTGGCTACTCCCCCCGCCCAGCCGGCGCGCCCGGCACAGGGGCGCTGATCGTTCGCTTCATTCTTCACCCCGCAGCAATGCGGTGCGGCGCCAGGTCAGCCAGGCGGCGACGCTGTCGCGCGGCAGCCGCGGAGATTTGACCGCCGCGAAAGCGACGAAGGCGTCGCGGTAGCGGAGCCAGGCGCGCTGCGCCGCGCGGATTCCGTCGGCGGTGACCGTGCCGTCGGGCTCGCTCGCTACCGCGCGCAGCGCCTCGCGATAGGCGCGGTTCAGATCCGCGTCCGCGGCGCGAAATTGCGCGGCGCTCGCAACCGGCGCCGTCCGCCCCTCGAGATGCCGAAGCATCTCGAGGAACTCGGTCCGCAGGGCCTCCTGCGCGCCGATATACAGCGCGTTGCGAAGCGTTCCGCTCATGTCGACCTCGCCCTCGGCATGCGCTTCGACATAGGCCTCGAACGCCTGCTGGAGCGGCCCGAAGGCCTCGAGCTCCGCGGCCGTCCAGCCGGAGAGCAGCCGAGCGAGCTCCGCGGTCCGCCGGCCGCCCTCGATCTGCGCCCTGTGCTCGGCGCAAATGCCGCCCGAAATGCCGCTGGTGATGTCGTCGCAATAATGGAAGTCGGCGCCAGACCAGCCTTGCGCGCGCAACTCGGCCAGGTGAGAGACCCGGCCGTGCGATTCGGCCGGCGCTCCGTCGAGGCCGCAGGCGAGGTGGATCGCGACGTCGAGATCCCGCCGCGCGCCGACGCCGTTGGCGTAGATCGTCATCAGCATCGCCCGCCCCGCGAAGGGCTGGTCCGCGCCGGCCTCTGCCTCGGTCAAGGCGCAGAGCCTCGCCCGCTCGGGATCGGCCGCCCTGCCGATGCCGTAGTAGAGCGCTTCGGAGCTGCAATCCGTGAGCGAGCGCGCCTGGGCAGGGGTCGGCCGGTCCGCGGCCGGCGGCTCGTGGCCGCGCAGCTGCCGGCAGAGCGCCTTGCTTGTCTCATATTCCGGTGAATTGGCCCATTCGGCGTCGAATTCGGCCCAATCCTGCGGCTGGACCGCTGCGGCGAGGACGGCAGCGAGCGCGGCGACGAGGAGCCTGGTTTTCATGCCTGCAAGCCTAGCCCCATATCGGCACCGGGAGTAGAAGGCCCGCCATGAAATATCTCCACACCATGCTCCGCGTCTCCGATCCGGACGCGACGATCCGCTTCTTCGAACTGCTCGGCCTTCGCGAGGTGCGCCGGATGGACAATGAGCAGGGCCGGTTCAGCCTGATCTTCCTGGCCGCGCCGGGCGACGAGCAGGCGCAGATCGAGATCACCCACAATTGGGACGAGAAAGGCTATGGCGAAGGCCGCAACTTCGGCCATGTCGCCTACCGCGTCGACGATATCTACGAGACCTGCAGGCGCCTGATGGAGGGCGGCGTGACGATCAACCGGCCGCCGCGCGACGGCCACATGGCGTTCGTGCGCACCCCCGACGACATCTCGATCGAGCTGCTCCAGGCCGGCGCGGCGCTGCCGCCGGCCGAGCCTTGGGCGTCGATGCCGAACACGGGCCATTGGTGATGCTCGAGATCGTCCCCGTCCCGGTGCTCAGCGACAATTATGTCTGGCTGGTCCACGATCCCGCTTCGGGCGAGACGGTGGCGGTCGATCCTTCGGTGGCGGACGCCGTTCGGGAAGCCGCTGCGGCGCGCGGCTGGCGGATCGGGCAGGTCTGGAACACCCACTGGCACCCCGACCATACCGGCGGCAACGACGCGCTCCGGGATGCGACCCGCTGCACGATTACCGGCCCCGCCGAGGCCGAGCGCGTGTCGAAGATGGACCGCGTCGTCGCCGGCGGCGATCGCGCCCGTATCGGCGAATTCGAGGTCGAGGTGGTCGACATCCCCGCCCACACCGCCGGCCACATCGCCTTCCATCTGCCCAAGGCCCGCGTGGCCTTTGTCGGCGACACCTTGTTCGCGATGGGCTGCGGGCGGCTGTTCGAAGGGACGGCCGAGCAGATGCACGCCAGCCTCCAGCGCCTCGCCGCGCTGCCGGCGGAGACGCGCATCTATTGCGGGCACGAATATACGCTGGCCAACGGCGTCTTCGCGCTCGCCGTCGAGCCGGCCAACGAGGCGGTCGCCCGCCGCGTGGCGGAGGTGAGGGAAGCGCGCGAGCGCGGCGAGGTCACGCTGCCGACGACAATCGCCCTCGAGCGGGAGACCAATCCCTTCATGCGCGCCGCTTCGGCCGCCGAGCTCGCCGAACGGCGGGCCTGGAAGGACAATTTCCGCGGCTGACCGCGCTCAGCGGCGGTAGAGCGCGTCGAGCCGCTCGCCATAGGCCGCCTTGATGACGTGGCGGCGGATCTTGATCGAGGGGGTGAGCTGCTCGTTGTCGGTGGTGAAGGGCTCGTCGGCGAGGATGAAGCGGCGGACCTTCTCGATCACCGAGAGGCCGGCATTGACCCGGTCGACCGCGGCGCCAAGCGCCTTCAGATAATCGGGGTCGTCGCGGAGCTCTGCCGGAGCCGCGGCCGCCTTGCCGTGCGTGCGCGCCCATTCCTTCGTCCATTCCGGATCGGGGACCAGCAGGCCGACGATGTACGGCCGCTTGTCGCCGGTCACCATCGCCTGGAGGATCTCGGGCTGCAGCGTCAGCATCCCCTCGACCCGCTGCGGCGCGACATTGTCGCCCTTGTCGAGGACGATGAGGTCCTTCTTGCGGTCGGTGATGACGATCCGGCCGCCCTCGTCGAGGTGGCCGATGTCGCCGGTGTGGAGCCAGCCGTCGACCACCGTCTTCTCGCTCAGGGCAGGGTTGCGCCAATAGCCGTGCATGACGAGCTCGCCGCGGACCAGGATCTCGCCGTCCCCGGCGATCCTGACCTCGGTGTTGCGCAGCGGCGGGCCGACCGTGTCCATGCGGATGCCGGCTCCGGGGCGGTTGCAGCTGATCACCGGCGCCGACTCGGTCTGGCCGTAGCCCTGGAGGACGGTCAGGCTGAGGGAGTGGAAGAAGATGCCGACCTCGGGATTGAGCGGCGCGCCGCCGGCGACCATCGCCTTCAGCCGGCCGCCGAAGCGGGCGCCGACCTTGGGCCGCAGCGTGCGGTCGAGGATCAGGTCCATCGGCTTGTCCCACAGCGGCACCCGGCCCGCGGAGGACTTGCCGCCGATGTCGAGCGCCCGCTTCATCAGATAGCGCCCGACCTTCCCCTGCTTCTCGACCTGCTTGAGGATGCGCTGGCGCAGCACCTCGAACAGGCGCGGCACCACCACCATGATCGTCGGCCTCACCTCCTCGATGTTCGAGGCGAGCTTCTCGATCCCTTCGGAATAATAGATTTGCGCGCCGAGCCCGACCGGGAACATCTGGCCGCCGCTATGCTCGTAGGCGTGGCTGGCGGGGAGGAAGGAGAGGAAGACCTCCTCGCCCCAGCCGAAATCCTCGGAGATGATCGCGGTGCAGCCTTCGACATTGTGGAGGATGGCGCCATGGTGCTGCATGACGCCACGCGGCGCGCCGCCCGTGCCCGACGTGTAGATGATGCAGGCGAGGTCCTCGCGGCGGAAGCGCGCCGCCGCGGCGCAGGCCTCGACGTCGGCCGTCTCGGCATCGATCAGCGCCTGCCAGTCGTGGACCTCGACGCCGCTGCCCTGTCCGGCGCGGACCGGCTCGATCGCGATCACATGCTCGCAGCCCGAGGTGCGGTGCGCCGCGGGCAGCAGGGGGCGGGCGAGCTTCTGATTGGACACGATCACCACGCGGGCGCCGCTGTCGTCGAGGATGTGCTGGTGATCGCGCTCGGTGTTGGTGGTGTAAGCGGGGACGGTGACGCAGCCGGCGGCCATGATCGCAAGGTCGGCGATCAGCCATTCGGGGCGGTTCTCCGAGACCAGCATCACCCGGTCGCCGGCGCTGAGGCCGAGGCGCTTCAGCGCCGCCGCCAGCCGGGCGACGTCCTTCGCGGCCGCCCGCCAGCTCGTCGGCTGCCAGGCGCCGTCCTGCTTCGCCCAGAGGAAGGGCGCCTCGCCTTTCTCGCCGGCGCGGGCGAAGAACATGGTGACGAGGTTCGGGAAATATTCGAGCTGCCGCATCTGCCTCCCCAGTCCGGCGCCTGTTGGCGCTCGGGAAGGCGCTTCTTAGCCGATCTGCCACGCCGCGCCACGCCCGATCGGGCCGTGGACGGGACCCGGCGCGTTGGCTACGGGCAAAAGATGAAAATGAGACGTCCCGGCATGAACGCGATCCTCCGTCTGCTCTGGCCGATCGCGGCCGCCGCGCTCGCCGGGTGCGCCACGGCACCGCGCGAGACGGCCGCGTCGGCGCCGGCGGCGCAGCCGCGGATGTTCGTCGCGGCGGCCAATCCGCTCGCCGCCGAGGCGGGGATGGCGGTGCTGAGGCGCGGCGGCAGCGCGATCGACGCGGCGATCGCGGTCGAGGCGATGCTGTCGCTGGTCGAGCCGCAAAGCTCCGGCCTCGGCGGCGGCGCCTTCCTCACGCATTACGACGCCGCGACGCGCAACGTGGTCGTCTATGATGGGCGCGAGACGGCCCCGGCCGGCGCCACGCCCGACATGTTCCTCGACGACAATGGCGACCCGCTGCCCTTCGCCCAGGCGGTGCTGGGCGGCCGCGCCACCGGCGTCCCCGGCGTCGTCCGCGCGTTCGAGCTCGCCCATCGCGAGCACGGGCGGCTGGCCTGGAGCAGCCTGTTCGCCGACGCGGAGCGGACGGCCCGGGAAGGCTTCGTGGTCAGCCCGCGCCTGGGCCGGATGATCGCCGGCAGCTACCCCGAGAACGGCGCGCCCGACGTGCGCGCTTATTTCTCGCGGCCGGACGGGACCCTGATCGAAGCCGGCGAGCGGCTGCGCAATCCGGCTTATGCCGCGTTCCTGCAGCGCCTTGCCGCCGGCGGCGCCGACGCCCTCTATCGCGGCGCGACGGCAGAGCGGATCGTCGCGCGGGTGCGCACCGGGCCGCTGCCCGGGACGATGAGCCTCGACGACCTCGCCGGCTACCGCGTCGTCAAGCGCGAGCCGGTCTGCCGGACCTACCGCCTCACCCTGATCTGCGTGCCGCCGCCGCCGTCGAGCGGGGTGGGGCTGCTCCAGCTGCTCGCGATCCTCGAGCGCACCGACATCGCGGCGCGCGGACCCGACGACCCGCAGGCCTGGTTCCTGTTCGCCGAGGCGAGCCGGCTGATGTATGCGGACCGCGATCGCTATGTCGGCGACCCCGCCTTCGTCTCCGTGCCGATCGCCGGCCTGCTCGATCCCACTTATGTCGCCTCCCGGGCGAGCATGATCGGCGACCGCGCCGGGCCGCCGCCGATCGCCGGGACGCCGCCCGGCGCCCCGACCGCCGCAATCGACGCGACGCGTGAACCGGCGGGAACCACCCATTTCGTCGTCGGCGATGCGCAGGGCAACGTCGTCTCGGTCACGGCAACGGTCGAATCGATCTTCGGCTCGGGGCGGATGGTCGACGGCTTCTTCCTCAACAACCAGATGACCGATTTCTCCTTCCAGCCGCGCGACCCGCAGGGCCGGCCCGCGGCCAACGCGGTCGCGCCCGGCAAGAGGCCGCGCTCGTCCATGACTCCCCTCGTCATGCTGGGAGCGGACGGGCGCTTCGTCGGCGCGCTCGGCTCGCCCGGCGGCAATGCCATCCTCGTCTATGTCGCCAAGAGCCTGGTCGGCGTGCTCGACTGGGGCCTGCCGATGCAGGACGCGATCGCGCTTCCGAACCTGGTCGCCCGCGGCGGCACCTTCACAGCGGAAATCGACCGCTTCCCGCCCGCCCTGGTCGAAGCGCTGCGCGCCCGCGGCATGAGCCTGCAGGCGGGGGCCGGCGAGGCTTCCGGATTGCACGGGGTCTATCTCGGCCGCGGCCGCTTCGAAGGCGGCGCCGATCCGCGCCGCGAGGGCGTGGTGCTAGTGCGCTAGGCGCCGCCGGCCGAACCGCCACAGCCGCCCGTTCCACGCTTTCTCGTGGAAGAAGAAGGCGACGGCAT
>JAXDPC010000344.1:0-3728 GCA_034668525.1 Sphingomonadales bacterium | reverse complement strand
GCTCGAATATGGCGGGCTGCTGCTCTTCCACGGCCCGCACGACCGCACCGCCGCCGGCAACGTGCCGCGCTTCAACGCGCTCGACCTGTTCCGCGTGCCGCAGCAGCACAGCGTCTCCTACGTCACGCCGGCCGCTCCGCACCGCCGCTTCGCCGTCACCGGCTGGCTGCGCAGCGCCGCCGCCTGACCCTCATTGCCGATTAACCCGGAAGGCCCCCGCGTCCCATCCCGGGACGCCGCTTTTTAGGCTGTTGTTCAAGGGAAAAAGGCGTGTCAGCCCGCATTTCAGCGATGGGCCGATTGGCCTGGTTCAGGAGACTTCGAGATGCGCGATCTTCACGAATTCGAGCTCGGCTTCGTCAGCGGCGCCGGCAACTCCCCCACCCCTCCGTCCTGCGGCTGCTCGTGCCCGACCGGTAAGCAGAAGAAGGGCAATAACGGCTTCGGCAACGGCGCCGACGCGAACCTCGCCGCGCCGGGCAATTCCGGCAGCACCGGCGGCGGCAAAGAGGGCAGCGTCGGCGACGCCCGCGGCCCGCGCTAAGCAGATCGCCCAGCGCGGATACGTCAGCCCGCGCTAAGGCAAAGGAAGGCCCCGGCGAGAAATCGCCGGGGCCTTTTATCGTCCCGGTCACCCGCCTCTTGACACTTCATCGTTGCTAGAGTACTTTGCGTTATAGAGTTCTCTGGAGGCCAACATGACCGAGATTGCCGCGCCGTCGCGGGAGGATATCCAATATGTCCGCCAGCTCGCCGAGAGCGGAGCGCACGCGCCGCTCCTCGGCGGCCGCTTCCTGGCCTGGTGGGGCTTCCTGCTGACCGGGACCTACACGATCCACCATTTCGCGCTCCAGGGCGCGCTCGGCGACGGCAAAGCCATCTTCGCCACCATCTGGATCGGCTTCGCCGTGCTCGGTCTTGTCGGCCAGCTCGTGCTGGCGCGCTCGATGGGAGCCAAGTCCGGCTCGGGCTCGGCGGGCAACCGCGCGTCGCGCAGCGTCTGGGCCGCCGCGGCCCTCGCCATCGTCTCGATGGTGTTCGGTACCGCCGTCGCGGCGCGGAATGGCGCCGGCCCGGCGACCTTCGACTGGATCGTTCCCGTCGCCTTCGCCGTCTATGCCTGCGCGCTGACCGTCACCGGATCCCTCGCGCGCGATACGGTGACCAGGACGGCCGGTATCGGTGCGGTCGTCATGGTCGGGCTGTTCACGGCCCTGATCCTGTCGCCGGAACGCTATCTGATTGCCGCGACGGGGGTCTTCCTGACCGTGCTCGTCCCGGGCCTGCTGCTGCTGCGCGCCGAGCCGCGTTGAGATGGGGGAGAATCCGTTCGACGCCAGCGGCTTCGACGAGCTCATCCACGGCCGCTTGAGGATGGGGATCATCGCCTATCTGGCCGCGCTCGACTCCGCCCTGTTCACGGAGCTTCGGGACAAGGTCGGCGCGAGCGACGGCAACCTCTCCGCGCAGCTCTCGAAGCTCGAGGAGGCGGGCTATGTCGGCATCGACAAGAGCTTCGCGGGCAAGAAGCCGCAGACCCGCGTCACCCTCACCCATCGCGGCCGCCAGGCCTGGAACAACTGGCTCGACCGCATCGCGCGGCTCACCGAGGCCTCCGGAATGCAAAGGAGATGACCATGATGCTGAAGAACGTCCAGCTGGGCTTGCTGCTCGGCCTCGTTGCCGCCACCCCCGCACTGGCTCAGCCCAGCGGAGAGCCCGGACCGACCGCCGAACAGGCGCGCGCCGGCCCCTGGGACCCGCCGACCCGCCTCGCCGACCAGCGCCGGGCGATGGAGGCCCTCGCCTTCCTCGACGGGACTTGGCGCGGCCGGGCGGAAGCCGATCGCGGCACCGTCCTGGTCCAGACCGAAAGGGTCGGATTGCTGCTCGACGGCACGGTCAGGGTGGTCGAGGGCCACGGCTATGACGCGGCCGGCGGGACGGTGTTCAACGCTTTGGGGATCATTTCCTACGATCCCGTCCGCCACGCTTATTCGATCCGTTCCTACGCGATGGGCTTCGCCGGCGATTTCCCGCTCACCGTGCGAGCGGACGGCTTCAGCTGGAGCCACCCAGCGGAGCCGGGCGTGACCATGCGCTACGATGCGACGATTCGGGACGGCGAATGGCACGAGGTCGGCGAGCGCGTGGCCCACGGCGCGCCGCCCGTGCGGGCGTTCGAGATGCGCCTGCGGCGGATCGGCCCGTCCGACTGGCCGCGGGCGGGCGCGGTGCCACCGCGCTGAGGCTCAGCCCCTGAGCTTGGCGAGGACGCCCTGGAGCTGCATGGCGTTCGACATGTCCCCCTCGACCTTGAGCTTGCCCTGCATGAAGGCGGTCATGCCGTCGAGCTTGCCGTCGCGCATCGCCTCCCAATCCTCCCAGGCGACCTTGATCGTGGTGTCGGCCGCGGCGTCTTCCTCGGTCACGGAATTGCCGACGCCGTCGAGCAGGATCACGCCCTGGTCGCCGAAATCGAGCTTCACCCGCTTGTTCGGAAGCCAGGCGCCCCGCTCGTTGAGGGCCGCCGCCATTTCGCTCTTGGTCATCGATGGTCGCTCCCGCGCTCGGTCTGTGATCGCCCTCCCCTACTTTACGTAAACGTCAAGTCAAGCGCGCGGGCCACCGGGAGCAGGCACTCGACGCCGCACGGGCCGGACGGTAGGGGCGGCCGATGGACGCAGCGGAGGCAATCCACGAGAAATTCGTCGCGAAGGTGAGGCACGGGCGTCTCCCTCCGCGCACCACCGATCTCCAGCCGGGCCCGCTCGGCCTGACCGGCGAGACTTTGGTCGAGATGTTCTACAGCCAGTGCGTCAGCCGCCAGATGGACCGCATCTCCCGGCGGCTGCAGGCGCGCGGCGAAGGCTTCTATACGATCGGCAGCTCCGGCCATGAAAACAATGCGGCGGTGGCCCAGGCCCTTCGGGTCGACGACATGGCTTTCCTCCATTACCGCTCCGCCGCCTTCCAGATCCAGCGCGCCAAGAAGCTGCCCGGCCAGACGCCGTGCTGGGACATGCTCTTGAGCTTCGCGGCCTCCGCGGAAGATCCCATCTCGGGCGGCCGACACAAGGTGCTCGGGTCGAAGCCGCTCTTCATCCCGCCGCAGACGAGCACCATCGCCTCCCACCTGCCCAAGGCCGTCGGCGCCGCGTTCAGCATCGGCATCGCCAAGATGCTGCGCCTGGGGGAAACGGCCCTGGCGCGCGATTCCATCGTCCTCGCCAGCTTCGGCGACGCATCGGCCAACCATTCGACCGCGCAGGGGGCGTTCAACACGGCGGCCTGGACCGCCTATCAAGGCTCGCCTTTGCCCCTCGTCTTCCTGTGCGAGGACAACGGCATCGGCATCTCCACCAGGACGCCCAAGGGCTGGGTCGAGGCCTCTTTCAGCAATCGGCCCGGCCTCGAATATGTCCGCTGCAGCGGCTTCGACATGGTCGACAGCTGGCGCGGCGCGATCGAGGCGAGCCGGATCGCGCGGACGCAGCGGAGGCCCGTCTTCCTCCACATGGACTGCGTCCGGCTCTACGGCCATGCCGGCTCCGACGTGCAGGCGACCTATCTGAGCAAACAGCAGATCGAGGAGGATGAGGAACGCGATCCGTTGGTCTTCAGCGCCGCCTTGCTGGTCGAGCAGGGCCTGCTGTCGGGAAAGCAGATCCTCGACATTTACGGCGAGACCGAGTCGATTTTGAGCCGCGTCGCCGAGCAGGCGATCG
>JAXDPC010000343.1:0-14261 GCA_034668525.1 Sphingomonadales bacterium | reverse complement strand
GGCGCCGAGCCGGGCTACGCCTTCGATCCCCTGGCCCGACATGCTGAGCGTGCCGATCCACGGGCCCGCCGGCGACTGGGTGACGCGGCCGGTGAAGGTGACGCCGGCTATGGTCAGCTGGTTGATCTGGAGCGTGAGCGGGCCGCGCCGCGTCAGCGCCACCACGTCGGCGGAGAAGGGCCCGTAGGCGGACTCGCCGGTCGCCCTGACCGCCCAGCCCTGGGCGGTGCTTCGGACCGTCGCCTCGACGTTCCTGAGGCCGAAGCCGAGCCCGGGATTGGCCGCCTGGAGCTGGACCTGGGGCGCGGCCTGGGTGCCGGTGATGTGGACGCTGAGCGGCCCGTAGGCGCTGCTGTTGCCGCGCAGGCGGAAATCGATCCGGCCGCTCGGCCAATAAGCGCCCTCGCCGCCGGTGATCCTCAGTTGCGGCGAGGTCAGGCGGATGCCGTCGAGGTGGATCACCCCCGCCGGATCGAGCGCGAGATTGGCGCTGACCGTGGCGACGCCGCCGAGGAAATCGCGCACCGCCGCATTGTCGATCTGCCGGGTGCGGGCGATGAAGCGGCCGCGAATGCCGAGGCCGCGGGCATTGCTGACCACGTCGAGATCGGTGGTCACGTCGATCAGCCCGACGCCCTCGATCCTGTAGTTGTTGACCCGCCCCTGGAGCGCGGTCCGGTAGACCCCGCGGGCGAGGTCGAAGGCGATCACCGCGGTCCCGACCAGGCGGTCGGAGCGGATGCGGATATTGTCCGAGACGATCTGCGCGCCGCTGATCGCGAGGTCGCCGGCGAGCTGAACGTTGGTGAGCAGGCCGCCGAGCGCGGGATCGAGGCCGAGGATGCGGTCGGCCCTGGCGGTCAGCGGCACCACGATGCGGTCGTCGCGCACCTGGGCGCGGCCGCGGGCGCGCAGCCCTTCGATCACGGTCGTGCCGAAGCCGAGGCTCGCGGCCCTCAGGTCGTAACCCACGAAGGGCCGCCGCATCTCGCCTTCGAGCAGCAGCGAAAGCCGGAGGTCGCGCCCGCGCAGGTTCGGCGCCAGGGCGCCGGGCTCGATCACCCGCGCCGCGACCTGGAATCCTTCGAACCGGTTGCGGCCGAGATCGAGGACGCCCTGCGCGTTGATCGCCGCGGCGCGGCTGTTGGCGGTCAGCCTGAGATCGGCGCGGCGATTCTCCCAGGTCGTCGTCAGATTCACCATCGTCAGCGGCGCCACCAGGCGCTGCGCCTGACCCGCGACGACGAGATCGAGCCGCATCGGGCCGGAGATGGTGTAGGTCCCCTCGCGCGCCTGCACGGCGATGTTGGCGAAGGACTGGCCGCCGAGAGCCGCGCGGAAGCGGCCGTTCCACGCGTCCCAATTGCCGCGCCCTTCGAGATGCGCGTCGACCGAGCGGTTGAGCCCGGTCAGCCCGGCGATGAAGCCGTCGGCCGGCCCGCGCGCGAGCAGAGCGAGGTCGAGCCGGTTCTGCGCGGGCACGGAATCGATGCGCATGATCAGCCGGTCGCCGCCCACCGTTCGCGCGGTCCGGATGGTGCCGAGGTTGAGCCCCACCTGCGCGCGGCCGTCGTCGATCCTGATGGTGCTCTCGACGCTCATCACGTGCGGCCGCCCGCTCACCGCCGGGTCGACGACGAGCTGGCCGAAATGGAGCCGGCCGACGTCGACGTCGATGTCGGGCAGCAACGGCGCGTTCGGATCGCCGGGATTGAAGACGGGCAGGCGCATCAGCCGCGCCCGCGGGATGTCGAGCTCCTTGATGTCGATATGGTTGCGGAAATAGGAGAAGGGCCGATAGTCGACATGCGCCACCGGCGCGTAGAAGAAGGTGCCGCGCGGGTCCCTGAGGACCAGATCGTGGATGGTGAGGTCGCCGAAGATCGAGCCTTCGATCCGGCCGATGTCGATGTCGAGGCCCGAGGCGGTCTCGAGATTGTTGATCTGGCGGACGATGTAGCGCCGCCCGGGATCGGTGTTCAGCCAGATCAGGAAGGCGACGATCAGGACGACGAGGACGGCGACGGCGACGCCCATCCATTTGGCGACGCTGCGGGCGACGTCGCGCTTGCGGCGGCGGCGGGCCTCGGCGACGGGCTCCTCGGCGAGGATGGGCGGCTCGCTCGCCATCAGAAGGCCTGCCCGATCGACATGTAGACGGCGATCCGCCCCTCGCCCTGGCGGCGGCCGAGCGGGGTCGCGACGTCGACCCTCAGCGGGCCGAAATTGGTGTAGACGCGGCCGCCGATGCCGACGCCGAAGCGCAGGTTCGAGAAGTCTGGATATTGCCGCTCATAGACCTGGCCGGCGTCGATGAAGCCGACCACGCCGTAATTGCCGAAGCGGTAGCGGCCCTCGATCGCGAACTCGTTGAGGCTGCGGCCGCCGAGCGGCACCGAGATCGTCGCCGGATGCCGATCGGGATGCTCGGGATCGAAATCGGGGTTCGGCCGGACCTCGTGGGGCCCGAGCTGCTGGTAGCCGAAGCCGCGCACCGAGCCGCCGCCGCCGGCATAGAGCCGCCGCGACGGCGCCAGCGCGTCGCGCTCGATGCCGTAGATCGAGCCGATCCGGATCCGGCCGGCGATCACGAGATTGTCGCGGACGGGATAATAAGCGCTCGCGTCGAACAGGTTGCGCACGTAGCGGTCGAATCCGTTCTGCAGCGAGGCCTCGGGATTGACGCGCGCCGCGAGGCGGAAGCCGCGGGTCGGATCGAGCAGGCTGTTCGAACGGTCGTAGCCGACCTGGCCGACCAGGCCGCCGATGAAATAGGCGTCGCCGAGCGACAGGCGCGGCTCGCCGAAGCGGCTCTCGTTGGTGGCGAGCAGTTCGGCGCCGAACGCATAGGTCCAGACCTTCTGCCAGATCGGCGTCGATTCGCGGGTGACGAGGCCGTAGAGCCGCGTCGTGTAGCCGCGGAAGGCGGCATAATCGCGCCGGCCGGCCTCGAACTGGAGGAGCAAGGCGCGGTCGCGCTGGTTCCAGTTGTTGCGCCGGAAGCGGGCGTTGACCGATTGCTCCTGAGTCCCCGCCACCGCGGCCAGGCGCAGCGAGCCTTCGGGCCGGAACAGGTTGCGGTGCTCCCAGGCGCCTTCGAGCCGGAAGCCCTCGCCGGTCGAGAAGCCGGCGCTGGCGTCGAGCGAGCGCGCCGGCCCGGCATCCTGGTGGACGAGGATGTTGACATATTCGGCGCCGTCTTCGGCGAACTCCCCGGTGCGCACCGCCTCCGCCGAGACGCTGCGGAACAGCCGCGTCGCGACCATCGCCTCGCGCAGGTCGTCGACACGGCGGCGGTCGTAAAGGTCGCCGCGCTCGAAGCGGGCGAGGACCCCGACATGCCTCGGCCCGAAGGCGAGCTTGCCGTCGGTGGTGAAGCCGGCGAAGCGCGCCCGCGGACCCGGATTGAGCGGCAGCGTATAGTCGCCCGCGCCGGTCTCGGGATCGAGGACGATGTCGCGGATGCCGATCTCGGGGAAGGGATAGCCTTGCTGCGGCAGGCGCAGCAGCACGTTCGCTTCGGCGGCCTCGACGTCGATGGCGATGATCGGGTGGCCGGTGGTCAGCGGCAGCGCCTCGCGGGCTATGCCGGGCGGCTCGGTCGCCGGGCCGTCGATCCGGATCTCGCCGAAATTGTAGCGCTGGCCGGGAACCGCGCTGATCACGACCCTCAGCGACGGCGGCTCGTCGCCCTGGCCCGGCACCTGCTCGATCGCGTGGGCGGCCACTGCGTCATAATAGCCTTCGGAACGGAGCAGCCGGATCGCCAGCGCCTCGTCCTCGCGGGCGCGGGCGACGACCATCGCTCCGTTGACCGCCTCGCCGCGGGCGTCCTGGAGCGCGGAAAGGTCGCGGAAGCGGCCGGCGAGGCCGATCTCGTCCATCCCCTCGACGACCAGCGTGTAGCGCACCGTCGCGGCGCGCTCGGTGTCCGCGGCGGCGCCGGCTTCGGAGATCGGCTCGGCCTCGAAGGCGGAAAGGGGCGGCAGGGGCTCGGCGAGCGCGGGATCGCCGAGCGGCGCATTCTCGTCGACCGGGCCCGGCACCGGCGGAAACGGCGGCGCGTTGGGATCGACCGGCTCGAGCGGCTCCAGCGGCTGCGTCAGAGCGGGGTCGAGCGCCGGCAGCGCCTCCTCGAACTGGGAGTCGGGAACGATGGGTCCTGCGGGGTCGGGCGCCGGCGCGGGGGTCTCGGCGGTGCGCGAAGTCGTCTGAGCGCCGGCGCTCGTCGCAAAAGCGAGCGCGCCCCACGCGACGGCCGCCAACAAGAGCCCGGCTTTGGTCAAACACACCCCGCCCGCAAGGAGAGCGGGGCACCTTTGCGCAACAACGGGCGGAAAATAAAGGGCTTATTTCAACGCGACGCGCCCGTTGCGCCGCCGCCGGCGGGGATCACCGGCCGCGCGCCGTCGCCGACGATGGCGAAGCCGGACCAGTAATAAGGATGGGAGGTCTCGGGATCGTCCATCAGCGTGCGTTGCGCGCGGCGCAAGGCGGTCGCCGTCGGCATCCCCGGCGTCGCCGTGAACAGGCCGGAGATCAGTCGTTTCGTCGCGTCGAAATCGTCCGGCACCGGCCAGTGGCTGGCCACCACCGAGCGTCCGCCGGCGCCGACGAAGGCGCGCACCAGGCCGTCGAGCGCGAAGTCGCCGCCGCTGGTGATCCCCGCTTCCCGCGTCGCGGCGAGGCTCGCCCCGCCGGCGGTGTCGCAGGCGGAGAGGATGACGAGGTCGGCGTCGATCCTCAGGTCGAAAATCTCCGAGAAGGTGAGGAGGCCGTCGGAATCCGGCCCTCCGAAGGAGGTGAGCAGAGCGGGCCGTGCCGGACATTCGTCCCGCGGCGCGCGGAGCAGACCGTGGGTGGCGAAATGGACGATGCGGAAGTCGGTGAGGTCGTCGCGCGCCTTGATCGCGTCGTCGGTGAAGGCGGCGCCCGTCACCAGCTCGGCCTTGCGCGGATCGCCGCCCGCGAGCGCCTGCCGCGCCGTCACCAGCTCCTCGGCGGAGATCGGACGCGCCCAGATGGCCGGGGACCAGCTGCAGTCGGATGCCGGGCCGGTCCGCGCCGGCGTCGTGAAAAAGGCTTCGGCCGGCATGTTCTCGCCGAAGCCGAGAAACTCGCGGGTCGCGCGCGACGGGGCGATCCGCCGGACGTCGCGGAACGATGACGCGGAGACCGCCGTGCTGATGTCGCGGTCGCGGCCGAGCCAGGCGATTGCGGTAAAATCGAACAGGCCGTCCTCGCCCCGTCCCGCTCGCGCGCGGTAGCCGGCGACCGAGGCCTGGTCGGTCACCAGCAGGTTGGGCGGGAGGCGAAGCATCGCGCCGTCCGGCTCGAAGACGAGGTGACGGACCGGCGCCAGCTCGCTCTCCACCGGCGCGAACAGCCTGCGGTAGAGCGCGAAGGCGCGATCGACGTCGAAGGGATAGGTCACCGTCCGCCCGTCCTCGACGACGGCGATGGTCTCGCGAAGCGCGTCGACGTCGGCGTCGAGCGCGGCCGGCGTCGCGTCGATCCGCCAGGTCCGCGCCGCGGAAGGCGTCACCCAGATCGCATAGGCCGCATCGCCGACGATCGTCATCTTGTAATAGGCCTCGTCGGGCCGCAGCAGCTGCTGGAGGTCCTGGAGGCTCATCGCGCCCGTCGACACCGCGCGGTAGCGTGGGAAGTCGGCGAGCCGCGCCTGCGTCGCCGCCTGGTCGCGCTCCAGCGTCGCGAGGTTCGTCTGCAGCGCGGCCAGCTGCGCGGGGTCCGCCGCTCCGGCCGTCGCGAAGCGCGCGATCTCGACCCTGCTGCGCTCGATGTCGCGGGTCAGCGAGACCGACTGGCGGAAGAGCCGCGCCGCCTCGTCGGAGCCGCCGCTGAGCTCGCGCGCCAGCACCGCCTGGGTCTGCGCCACGCCCGGGCGAAGCAGGATCTGGCTGGCGCGGAACATGTCGGCGACCGCCTCGGCGCTGGAGCCGTTGGCGGCGAGCAAGGCGAAATAGGGCGCGAGCGACCGGCCCAAGGTCGGCGACGCATTGCCGCCGGCGATGTTGGCGTCGACGATCTGGCGGTAGAGCGCCAGCGCCGGGGCGGTGCGGCCGGTGCGGGCGTAGAAGCCGGCGAGCCGCGCCTGCGCCGCCAGCCAGGCGGCCGAGCCGGGATAGTTGGCGGCAAGCAGCGCGATCGCCTGCTGGTGGCGGCGCTCGGCGCCGGCGGCGTCGCCGCGGCCTTCGTCGACCGCGGCGAGCTCGCCGAGGATCTGGGCCTGCAGCCACATCGTCGAGGCGACGCTGCCGCCGCGGACCGCGATCAGCCGCGCGAGAGCGTCGTTGAGCACCGGCTCGGCCGCACCGGCGCTTCCCTCGATGCGATGGATGGTGCCGCGCAGGTGCTGCGCCTGCGCTTCGAGGATCGCGACCTTCTCCTCCGGCAGCAAAGCGCCGGCCGAAGCGTCGAGCGAGCGCGAGACGGGCCGGTCCCGGTTGAGCCGCGCCGCGGTCGTGGCATCGACGGGCCGGGCCGCCGGCAGCGCCCGCGCGCCGGGCGGCAGCGGCCGGTCGAGCTCGGCCATCGCCTGCTCGGGGCGGAGCTGGTTCAGCAGGTGCATCGCCCGGTAGTTCCGGAGCCGCCGCGCCAGCACCGGATCGTTGGCGACCAGCGGCGACGCCTCGTCGAACAGGGCGTCGGCCTCGCCGAAGCTGTCGAGATTGGAACGCTGGAGCGCCTGGTTGACCAAGGCCTCGGCGCGGCTGGTCGGCGCGGCCTCGGCGCCGCTCAGGATCCCGAAAAATTCGGAAGCCTCGGCATAGCTGCCGGCATTGTTGCGGCGATAGGCTTCCTCGAGCGCGCGGCGCGGGTCGAGCGCCGCCGCCTGGGCGCGGGCGAAGGCGGCGGGGTCGCCGGCGCCGGTCGTCGCGACCGAGACCTGGCCGGCGACGGGCCGGTCCGCGACGATCGTGCGCAGCGCCAGCTGCAGCGCGCTGTCGTAACCCGCCAGCCCCTCGGCTGCATAGAGCCTGCCGCCGCGCCTCAGCAGGTAGACGCGGTAGCCGGCGCCGCTCCCCGCCTGGCGGCAGTCGAGCGTCTCGACCGGACCCAGTCCTTCGATCGCGGTGGGAGCAGCCGCTGCGCATTCGGCGTTGCGGATGGACGCAAGCCGCGCGGCCGGATCGCCGCCGCGGGCGCGCAAGGCGTAGAAACGCCCGACCGCCGTCGCCGCGTCCCTGCAGACGATCGCATAGCCCTGGTCGAACATGTCGCGCAGGGCGCGGTCGGCCGGCGCGACCTGGGCGGTGCAGACGATGCCGGGGCCGGAGCCGATCGGGAAGCTGTCCCTCAGGCTGATCGGCTGCGCCGAAGCGCCGCCGACGGCGAGCAGCACGCCGAGACCGAGCAAGGAGGAGATGCGGATCATCTCACTCCTCCCCGCCCTCATCATCGTCCTCGTCGTCCTCGTCGCCGGGATCGGCCCAGAAGGTCGAATCGGAGCCGCTGGTCACCGGCTCCTCGATCAGCGGCCGCGCGCCGATCCCGCTCTCCTCGAGCGGCTCGCCCGGCGGCTCCTGCGGCGGGATCGGGAAATAGCCGAAGAAGAAGTCAGGCGTGGTCCCGCGGATGCCGCCGAACGGCGCGCCGCATTTGGGAGTGTTGATCAGGCAGTGGTTGAACTCGGACTGGTCGGTATAGCCCGCCGAATTGCCGAAGCTGTAATCGACCTGGAAGAAGAAGGGGATGTTGTTCGTGAAGCTGCCGTCCGGATTGAGCCGGTTGCCGAAGGCGTAGACCGAGGCCGGGGCGCCGCCGCTCGGGTCGAGCGTGAGGCCCCCCGGCCCGACCGTGATGCCGGCGAAGGCGGCGGGCGTGCCGCTGTTCTGGACGTACAGGGTGGTGCGCGGCGCCAGGGTGACGCCGTCGGCCTCGATCGCGCCGCGCTGCTGGTCGGCGCCCGGATTGTCCAGAAGCGCGTCGTCGCGGCCGGGAAAGTTCGGATTGGCCGCGAGCTGCGCCAGCAGCGCCGGGTCCCCGACCCAGATGTCGCCCGCGGCGACCGTCAGCGTACCCGCGGGAGCCCCGGCGGCGCTGCGGACGCGGACGCCGCCGCCCGGGGTCGCCACCTCCAGGCGCGTGCCGGCGTTGATCCCGATCCGGTTGGCGGCGCCGGCATTGCCGAGCAGCAGCGCGCCGTCGACCCGCACCACGCCCGGCGTCAGGATCTCGAACGCGCGGGCCGCGGCGGCGCTCAGCGTCAAATCGTGGACAAGGATCCGCGCCGAGGGGCTCGTGCCGGCAGCGGGCGAGGTCAGCGCCGCGACGCGGACGATATTGGCCTGCAGCCGGCCCGCTTCCCCCTGGGTGAGGGTGTAACCTGGCCCCTGCGCGCCGGCGCCGAGCGTCGTCGCATTGGCGTTGGGCTGGACCTGCAGCGCGACCAGGTTGGTGCCGGCGTCGCCGAGGCTGCCGGCCGGGGTCACGTCGATGTCGGCGGAGGTGACGGTGACGGACTGGGCGGTGGCGGGAGCGAGGAAGCGGGCGATGCCGCCGGCCGTGACGGTGAGCGCGGTGGTCCCGTTGGTCGGTCCGAGCACCGCATTGCCCCCCGCCTGGATGTCGACGCCCGTCCGCGCGAAGACGGAGGTGCCGGCGGCGGCATCGTAATTGCCGGTCGTGATCGCGGTGAAGCGGGTCGCGTCGATCGTCTGCAGCGCCGGCGGGCGGGCGGCATGGGTAAGGATGACCGCGTTGCGCCCGTTCAGCGTCAGGTCGCCGCCGATCAGCTGGCCGGTGCCGTCGGCGACGAGCCGGATCTGGCCGTCGCTCGAGAAAAGGCCGGTGTTGAGCACGGTGACCGTGCCGCTGAGCAGCTGAATCTCCGACGCGGTCGGCACGGTCGGGGCCCCGGTCGCGGTCGCGGTGAGCGTCGCGGTGCCGATCCGGATCGGGCTGCCGTCGGCGATCAGCCGCCAGCGTCCGAGCAGGTTGAGGTTGCTCGCGTCCCCAGTCGCGATCGACGTGGCGTTGAGCGCGCCGACGACGAGGCTTCCGGCCGGGCCGTTGGGGAGGGGCGCGGCAATGACGGTGACGTCGCCCCCGGCCGCCGGCGCGCGCTGGCCCGCGCCGCTGATTCCCCCGGTCCCGTCGGCGGCGAGAGCGGCCGTCCCGGCGACCGTAACCGGCGCGCCGGCCGAGCCGAGGGCCGCCGAGCCTCCGGAGCCGCCGCCCGCGGCGCCTGCGGGCGCGCCCGCGCCGCCATTGCCGCCCAGCCCCGGAGCGGTGAAGGCGACCGAGGCGAAGTCCGCCCGACCCGTGACGATGCCGATCGGCGGGCCGACGACCGTACCCGCGCCGATGATGCCGCCGGTGCCGTTTCCGCCGCGCCCGCCTTCGAGGCCGAGGCCGTCGCCGCCATTGCCGCCGATGCCGCGGCTCTGCGCCGTCAGCGCGGCGAGCTGCAGCCGGCCATTGCCCGCCTCGGCGGCTGCGCCGATGATTCCGCCCGCGCCGTCGCCGCCGCGGCCGCCCGGCAGGCCGCCGCCGCCCGGAGCGCCGGTCCCGCCAATCCCGTCTGCGACCAGATTGGTCGCGGTGGCCGTCACCGCACCTTCGAGCTGGTTGCTGTGCGCCACCACGCGAACCTGGCCGCCGGCCCCGTCGCCGCCGCGTCCTCCGGGGCCGACATTGGCGGCGCCGCCGGCGCCGCTCGCTTGCGCCTGGAGGGTCGAAGCCAGAGCAACCCGGCCGACGGCCGCGTCCACCGCGGCCAGGCCCCCGCCGCCATTGCCGCCGGCCGCGGCCGATCCGCCGCTCCCATTCGACGCGACCAGGGCCGGACCGGCGATGTCGACCGTGCCACCGACGGCGAGGATCTGGGCATTGCCGCCCTGCCCGGCACCGCCCGTATTGCCCGCGCCTGTGAGCACGTCGCCGCCGGTCGCCGAGGCGTTCACCGTGGCGCCGCCGTCGATCCGCACACTTCCCTCGCCGAGCGCCTCGACCCGCCCGTTGCCGCCGGTCCCGTCCCCGCCATTGCCCGGCATCTCGCCGGTGCCGCTCGAGCCGATGCCCCGGGCGTCGACCTGGACGTTCCCGCCGACATGGAGGTCGCCCGCATTGAGCGCCGTAGCGCCCGCGGTGCCCCCGTTGCCCGGCCCGCCGACGGGGCGCGGCGCGCCGAAATCGTCCTGCGCGCCGGTGCCCACCGAAGCGAGGACCAGGTTGCCGGTGACGTCGATATTGCCCTGGTTCGCCACGACGATGGCGCTGCCGCCGGTGCCGCGGCCGGAGAGCCCGCCCGCAGTGACGCCGCCCTGGGCCGAGGCGTCGACGGTCGCATTGCCGGCGATGGCGATCTGACCGAAGCCCGTGGCGCGGATCAGCGCCTCGCCGCCGGTCACGTCGGGGCCGCCACCGGCGATGAGGTCGACCGGCTCGGTATTGGCCGCGGAGAGGATCAGATTGCCGCCGACCGTCGCCACATAGCCCGCGTCCGCGACGAGATGCGCGCGCGCATAGCCGCTGAGGCTGGCGTCCTGCTGGAAGGTGAGCGTCCCGGCGCCGCTGCCGCCGGCAAGGAAATCGGTGCGGGCGCGCCCGGTGACGTCGGAGCTGAACGTGCCGCTCGTGATCCGCGCGGACGCGTCGGCGAGCAGGACGGGAAAGGGATTGATCTCGGTTCCGAGCACGTCGTGGCCCGCCGATAGGATGATCGCGCCGTTCTCGACGGCGGCGCTGACCGCGGGATCGAAACCGACGCTGCCCGAAAGCAGCATCGTGATCGGCGCCGCCTGGGGCGTCGCGACCATGTAGATGACGTGGTTGTCGCCCGCCGCCGCGCTCGCCGGACCGCCGGTCGTGCCGGTGTGGACGATCGGATTGGCCTGGCTCGATCCGGTTTCGATCTCGATGTCGAACAGGCCCGCATTGATCGTGATAGCGACCGCTTCGGCGCCGACCAGGGCCGCCGAGCCGTTGACCCGAATGGCGCCGCCGTGCGTCACCTGCGGCGCGACCAGCGCCACCCAGCTGCCCTCGGCCGGCGCGTTGATCTGCGAGCCCGGCTGCGTGATCAGGGCGGCCGGTGGGAAGTTGCCCTGGTTGAGCAGGATGGTGCCGCCGAAGATGAAAGTCCCGCTCGCATCGAACGTCGGGTTGAGCGTGGTCAGCATCAGATTGCCGACGTCGAACACCGCCTTGGGGCCGATGACCAGCCCCGTCGGGCTCGAGAAGACGACCGTGCCGCCCGGCACCGTCCCGCCGCCGAGCGTCTGGAGCTGCGAGATGACATGGCCGTCCATCAGGATCGGCGCCCCGGCCGGAACGATCCGGTTGAGGACGGCGAAGTTCGGATTGTTCACGCTGTTCTGGAAGATGGCGGTGTTGCCCGCGGGAAGGAACACGATCGGGTTGCCGATCGGCGAGATGAAGGTCCAGTCGATCACCGCGGAAGGCGAGTTGACCGTCACCGTGTCGACGCCGGGAACGGACCGATCGTAGGTGACCGAGCCGCCGACGGTCGCCGGGTTGGCGGGGAAGGCCTGCCCCCAGGCCGCGGACGGCGCAGCGAGGGCCGCGAGGGCGCAGCCGAGAAAGAGGGAAGCGCGGCGCGTGCGGTTCATCTGAGCCTCCATGGCCAGAGACGGGTCGTGAACGAGACGAGCAGGCGCGGGTCGGGGCGCTCGGTCTGGAGCGCGGCCCGATCGAGCGGCACGGCGAGGGCGACGTCGAGCCGGGCCCGGTCGCCCCAGGCGGCGCGGACGCCGCCGCCGATCGACGTCAGCCGGTCGCGGCTGGCGGGCGCGAGGCTGTCCTCGTTCCACACCCAGGCGGCGTCGAAGAAGCCGTAGCCCTGGATCGCGATCCGGTCCTGCCGCCGGGGCCAGGCGCGGCCGACGCGCAGCTCCGCCTGGAAGCCGAGCCCGCTGTCGCCGAGCAAAGTGCCGGGATCGTAGCCGCGCCCCACAGTATAGTTGCCGGCCGAGAATTCCTCGAAGGCGAAGAGCGGGCTGCCGCTGCGCTGGCCGACGGCGCCGAGCGCGAAGGTCACGACGGGCACCGGCCGCCATTCTCCCATCGCCTCGCCGCGGATCACGAAAGCGGTGGGATCGCCTTCGAGCCGGCTCGGCGGCACGACGCTCGAGGAGAGGCAATTGACGAAGCCGGGGCCGCATCCCTCGCTGGCGCCCAATATGCCGAGGCCCTGCCTGAGCTGGAGCGAGGCCGAAGCGCGCCAGCGCGGCTCGTTCGCGGTGTAGCGGGTGGGGTCGCCCACCCGCTGCGCTGCCGCGTCGAGGCGCGCGAAGGCGACGCGCAGCCGCTCGCGGCTGAGCGGCAGGTCGTTGAAGTCGATCTCCTGGTCGACGAAATCCATGCCGGCCGCGCCGCGGATCGTGTGCGACTGCAGCCGGACGAAGGGGTAGCTCGCCTCGAGCGTCGCCAGCAACGTCCGCGCCCGGATGTCGATATTGGGATCGCCGAGGTCCGGATTGGCCCAGGCGTAGGTGAGCTGGCCCGAAAGGGCGAAGCCCTCGCTGCCGAGGCGGAAGTCGTGACCGAGCTGCACGGTCCTCTGCTCGTCGAAATCGGGCGTCGCGAAGATGGCGAAGGTGGTGCGGTCGCCGAGGCCGGTGATCCCGTAAAGCTGGGCGCGCGCGAGCGCGCCCCACCGGCCGAGCGGCCGCGATCCGAAATTCTGGACGCTGAAGTCCGCAAGGCCGGGGATGCGCGCCACGGTGACGTCGCCGACCACCTCGCCGCGGCCGGCGCCGGCCGAGCGCAGGACGAGTCGGACATTGTAGCCGGGCAGATCGCTCGCCAGCAGCAGATAGCGCTCGGCCTCGAAGCGGTTGAACACGTCCCGCCCGACGAGATGCTCGAGATAGCCGGCGATGGTCCGCTCGGCCCGCCCGGCGTCGCCGCGCACGCGGATCGCGACCAGCCGCGCCATCAGCACCTGGAAGCGGACCTCGCCATTCTCGATCCGCTGCACCGGCACTTCCACGGCGGCGACATAACCGGCCTCGCGGAGAATGGCGGCGGCGCGGTCGCGTATCTCGCACAGCACGGAGATCGGCTGCTCGCGGCCGAGATAGGGCTGGTAGGCCGGGCGCAGCGTCTCGGGCGCGAGGCCGCGCAGATCGTCGAAGACGACGCTGGTCGGGGTGAAGCTGATGCCCTGGAACTGAGCGTCGTCGAGCGCGCAGGGCGCCCGCTCGATGTCCGAATCGACGGTGAGGCGGGCGCCTCGCTCGCGCGGCGCGGGCTGGACCGGCCGCTGGACTTCCTCGCGCGTGGGTGGGCGGGGCGAGGGCGCGCCCTGCGCCAGCGCTCCGCCGGCGAGGCCGAGCCACCAGCAGGAAAACGCCAGGGCGGTCCGCAACTTCAGCCAGTCACTCAAGGCCGACCCCCGATCGCCAGCAACACTCACCGGAGCAGGAAAGCCGAGCCTAGACCAGCCCCCGGCTCGGGGCAAACGAATCGCGCCGCGCCCGCGCGCGACCTGCTTTGCCTTTCGAGCCGCTTCCTCTATCGCTGGCGCGGTCGGAGGGAGTGGACGCGTGGAGGATCGGGGCGGCGCGCCCGGCGCGCTGAGGCGGCTGTTCGCCCACCTGCCGCGCGCGCGCCGGCGCCAATTCTGGCTGGTCCTCGCCCTCACTCTCGCCAGCGCGGTCGCCGAGCTGGCGACCATCGGCGCCGTCCTCCCCTTCCTCTCGCTTCTGTCCAGCCCCGGCGGGGCGCCCGCGATCCCCTGGCTTCCGGCACTCGTTCCGGGAGACGCGCTGACGAGCGCCGCCCTTCTGCTCGCCGCGGCTGCCGTTTTCGCCGGCGCGATCCGGGTCCTCCTGATCCGGACCGGCCAGAGCTTCGCCTACGGGCTCGGCCACGACGTCAACCTGGAGATCCAGCGCCGCGTCCTCGATCAGCCTTATAGCTGGCACGTGGCCCATGGCACCCGCGAGGTGCTCGCCTCGCTCGAAAAGGTGCAGCTGCTCTCCCACGGCGTCGCGCTGCAGCTCGTCCACGGACTTAGCGGCGCGGTGATCGGCACAGCGCTCGCCCTCGCGCTGGTCGCGATCGAACCCCTCGGCGCAGCGCTGGCCGCGGGCTTGCTGGCGGCCGTCTATCTCGGGGTTTCGGCGGCCACCCGGCGCCGGCTGGTCGGCCATTCCGGCGCCGCCTCCTCGGCGCTGGGCGCGCGGATCGGCATCGTCCAGGAGAGCCTCGGCGGGATACGCGACGTCATTCTCGACCGCGCCCAGGCACTGTATCTCGCCGCGTTCAGC
>JAXDPC010000342.1:0-6381 GCA_034668525.1 Sphingomonadales bacterium | reverse complement strand
GGGGGACCACCCGAAGGGTGGTGGAGGGGTAATAGGCTCGGCCTGCGCCTTCTACCCCTCCACCATGCTGCGCATGGTCCCCCTCCCCATCGTTTCACGATGGGAAGGAATTACCTCGTCACATTTCCCGGCCGGCTGCGCGTCCAGGCCTGGCGGCCGCTCAGCCAGGTCTCCAGCACGCGTGTCTCGCGGATCTCGGCGGGGTTGGAAGTGCGGAAGATGTCGGTGTCAATGAAGATGAAGTCGGCCATGTGCCCGGGCTCCAGCGTGCCCAGGCGATCCTCGGCGAAGGAAGCGAAGGCGGCGCGGCGGGTGAAGGCGTCGAACGCCTGCTCCAGCGTCAGCCGCTGCTCGGGGAACCAGCCGCCGGGCGGCTGCCCCTCCGCGTCCTGGCGGCTGATGGCGACGGCGAGGCCGTGGAACGGGTTTGGGCTCTCGACCGGGAAGTCGGAGCCGAAGGCGAGCGGCACGTTCAGGCGCAGCATGCTCGCCCAGGCGTAGGAGCCGCCGAGCCGCTCGCGCCCCATCCGCGCCTCGGCCATGCGCCAGTCCGACGCCTGGTGGACCGGTTGCATCGAGGCGATGATGCCGTTGCGGGCGAAGCGCGGCAGGTCGGCCGGATCGACGATCTGGGCATGCTCGATGCGCCAGCGCCGGTCGCCTTTGTAAGTGTCGGCGAGCTCCTCGATCGCGCCCAGCAGGGCGGCGTTGGCCTCGTCGCCGATCGCGTGGACGGCGATCTGGAAATTGTTCATCGCCGCCCGGCTCATCAGGTTGCGCAGCACCGTGTCGTTGACCAGAGGCAGGCCGCGCTGGCCGGGCGCGTCGCGATAGGGCTGCTTCAGCCAGGCGCCGCGCGAGCCCAATGCGCCGTCGAGGTAGAGCTTGACCCCGACCATGCGCAGGCGCGTGTCGTACAGCCAGGGCGTCGGTCCCTGGCCGGCGATGGCGAGCAAGGCATCGAGGCCGCCGGCATAAGAGAGGATGCGGACCGACAGGCCGCCGCCGTCGCCGGCGCGGCGCATGGTCAGCCAGTCCTCGACGCTGGTGCCCATGTCGGCGACCGAGGTCAGGCCGTTCGAGAGGAGGATCTCCTGCGCGCGGCGCAGCGCGAGGTCGCGGGTGATCGGCTGGTGTGCCGGTATCGCCCTTTCGACCAGCGGCATGGCCGCGTCGACGAAAATCCCGCTCGGCTGGCGGCCGTTGCGCTCGATCCGGCCGCCGTCGGGCGCCCGCGTGTCGGCGGTGACGCCCGCTTCGCGCATCGCCGCGCTGTTGACCCAGGCGGCGTGGCCGTCGACCCGTTGCAGATAGACCGGGCGGTCGCGCACCACCGCGTCGAGCTCGGCCGCGGTCGGAAAGCGGCCGAGGCCCCACCGCTCCTGGTTCCAGCCGCGGCCGACGATCCAGCGCGGCGTGGGGTTGGCGGCGACATAGGCCCGGAGCCGCTGCAGCGCCTCCTCCAGCGAGCGCGTGTCGGAGAGATCGAGCTGCATCGCATTGAAGCCGAGGCCCATGACGTGGCCGTGCGCGTCGATCAGGCCGGGAAGGAGGGTGCGGCCGCGCCCGTCGATGCGGGAGCGGAAGGACGAGCGCCGGTCGCGGCTGGTGAGCAGCTGCTTCACCCGTCCCTGGTCGTCGACGACCAAGCCGGTGAAGCGGAAGAGGCGGCCGTCGGCGCGCATGGTGTAGCCGTTGACGTCGTCGACCAAAGTATCGGCCACCGCGGGGGCGGCGGAGAGCAGGGCGGCAAGCAGGCCCAGCAGCAGTTTCAGGAGCTTCACTCGACCAGTCTCCTCACCAGCGACGACGTATCCTGGCGGCCGCCGCCCATCGCCTGCACCTCGCCGTAGAATTGGTCGACCAAAGCCGTCAGCGGCAAGCTCGCGCCGTTGCCGCGCGCTTCCTCCAGCGCGAGGCCGAGATCCTTGCGCATCCAGTCGACCGCGAAGCCGAAATCGAACCTGCCTTCGTCCATCGTCGCCCAGCGGTTGATCATCTGCCAGCTCTGCGCCGCGCCGCCGGAGATCGCCTCGAAGACCTTGGCGCCGTCCAACCCTGCCGCCTTGGCGAAGGCGACACCCTCGGAGAGGCCCTGGAGCACACCGGCGATGCAGATTTGGTTGACCATCTTGGTCAGCTGGCCGCTGCCCGCGCCGCCGACATGGACGATGCGCCCGGCATAGGCCTCCATCAGCGGCCCGGCCGCCGCGACCGCTTCGTCGCTGCCGCCGCACATGATCGCGAGCGTGCCGTTCTCGGCGCCGACCTGGCCGCCCGAGACCGGCGCGTCGACGCAAAGCAGGCCGCGTCCGCCCCCCGCTTCGGCGAGACGCCGGGCGAGGCGCGCGGAAGCGGTGGTGTGGTCGATGAACAGAGCGCCTTCGCGCATAGTGCCGAAGGCGCCGGTCGTCCCCAGCGTCACCTCCTCGACATCCTCGTCGCGGCCGACGCAGGCGATGACCGCATCGGCGCCTTCGGCCGCCGCGGCAGCGCTTTCGGCGACGCTGCCGCCGTGCCGCGCGGCCCAGTCGCGGGCCTTGCCGGGACTGCGGTTGTAGACGCTGAGCGCGTGCCCGGCCTCGGCGAGGTGCCGGGCCATGGGCGCGCCCATCACGCCGAGACCGAGGAAAGCGATCCGTGCCATGAAGGCGGCGATAAGGCCTGTTCGCGCCCGGCGCCAGATGGCCGGCTTCGCCTGGCTTTCCGGTAGGGATGCGCCCGGCTGCGTCCCATGCGGGGACGCCGCAGCCTGTCCGCGGCTTTTGCGCGCCGAGCCGCTGGCGTTCGGATCGCCGAAGGGCCATAATCGTTGCGGCAGGCACAGACATTTGGAGTCACGGTGAGCGCACCGTTTCGCTTTCCCCGCTTTTTCGTGACGACCCCGTCGCCTTGCCCCTATTTGCCCGGCAAGACCGAGCGGAAGGTGTTCACCGAGCTTTCCGGCCACCATGCCGGCGAGCTCAACGACGCGCTCGGGAGGATCGGCTTCCGCCGCAGCCAGAACGTCGCCTACCGCCCGTCCTGCATCGATTGCGCCGCCTGCATCTCGGTGCGCGTCGTCACCGGCGAGTTCCAGCCCAATGCCGGTCAGCGCCGGGTGATGCGCCGCAATGCCGATCTCGAGGTCACCGCCTGCAAGCCCTGGACGACCGAGGAGCAATATGAGCTGCTGCGCCGCTATCTGAAGCAGCGCCATCCCGGCGGCGGCATGGTCGACATGGACGAGAGCGACTTTTCGGACATGGTCGAACAATCGCCGGTGAAGACGTTCGTCGTCGAATATCGCGAGCCGTCGGTCGACGGGCGCCCGGGCCGTCTCGTCGGCGCCTGCCTCACCGATCAGCAGTCGGACGGCCTGTCGATGATCTACAGTTTCTTCGAGCCCGACGACAACCGCCGCTCGGGCCTCGGCACCTACATCATCCTCGATCATATCGTCCGGGCCGCGCGCGCAGGCCTGCCCTATGTCTATCTGGGCTATTGGGTCGAGGAGTCGCGGCGCATGGCCTACAAGGCAAAGTTCCGGCCGCTGGAGAAGCTCGGCCCCGGCGGGTGGCACCGCTTCGAACCCGACCAGCGCGAGCTGCCGCTCGGCTGAGCGCCGCGGCGCTGGCGCCTTCTCATCCACCGCGCTATCCTCCGCGGGCAACGGCAGGGGGTGGCGATGCGCGGGGGACTTCCAATCTGGCGGGCGCTCGAACGGGCGCGTGAGATCAACCTGGCCGAGGCCGGCGAGGCGCCGCCGGTGCCGGGGGACGATGCGATCACCCGCCGGCGCATGCTGGCGGTCCTCGCGGGCGCGACCGGCGCGGCGATGGTGCCGCGCTGGCCCGCCCATGCACAGCCGGCGCGGCGGGTCGTCGTCGTCGGCGGCGGCCTTGCCGGCCTCACCGCCCTCGACCGGCTTCGCGCGAACGGCGTCGATGCGATCCTCTACGAGGCGCGGGCGGCGGTCGGCGGCCGCACCCGCAGCGTCCGCGGGGTGTTCGCGCGCGAATACGCGTTCGACGAGGGCGCGCAGCTGGTGAACACGGATCACCGCGACGTCATCGGCCTGCTCGACCGGTTCGGGCTCAGGCGCGTCGAGCGCGCGCGCTTCGGAACCCCGCACGAGATCCAGATCGGCCGCGACGGGACGGCCGTTTCGGAAGCCGGGCTGGCCGAGGCGCTCCGCGGGGTCGCACGCCGGATCGATCGCGATTATCGCCGCATCGACGAGGACGAGGCCGCGATCCGCGAGATCGACGCCATGTCGGTCGCCGATTATCTGACCCGCGCCGGGCTCCCCGCCGGCGACGCGCGCGACGCGCTCGAGGCGGGAATCCGGACCGAATATGGCAGCGAGCCGCGCGACGCCACCGCGCTCGAATTGCTCTGGAACCTGCCGGTCGTCGAAGGCCGCCACGTGACCCGGATCAGCCTTTCGGACGAAGTCTGGGTCGTGGACGGCGGCACCGGGCAGATCGCCCAGCGCCTGGCGGCGCCGCTCCGGCAGCATATCCGGCTCGGCAAGCGGCTGACCCATGTCGAATCGGGCCCGGGCGGGGTGCGGCTGCGCTTCGCGGACGGCGAACGGGTCGACGCCGACCGCGCGATCATCGCCTTGCCGGCTTCCTTGCTTCGCGACATCCGCTTCGCCGGCGATCTGCCGGCGCCGTGGCGCGCCTTCATCGCCGAGGCCGATCTCGGCCGCAACGAGAAGGTGATCGTCGGCTACGGCCGGCAGAGCTGGCGCGAGCGGCTCGGCTTCGCCGGCGCGCTCTGGGGCGCCGGCGACTTTTCGGCGGTGTGGGACGCGGCCTCGATGACGCCGAGCGCGAACGCGCAGCCGGGAGCGCTCACTTATTTCCTCGGCGGCGCGCAGGTCGCCGCGGCCCGCGGCGTCGGCGGCCGCGCGCTCGCCGCCCGCTTCAGCGCGGCGGCGCGGCGGGTGCTTCCGAACCTGCCGCAGCCGAACGGGCGCGTGCGGCGGACCCGCTGGTGCGAGGACCCGCTCACCAAGGGCGCCTATATGAACTTCCGCCCGGGACAATATTCGCGCTTCGCGGGCCTGCTGACCATGGAGGAAGACGGGCGCCCGCCGCGCCCGAGCCAGGCGGGATCGCTGCTGTTCGCCGGCGAGTTCCTGTCCGATGCCTGGCCGGGCTACATGAACGGCGCCGTCCAGACCGGCCGCGTCGCCGCCGACGCGGCGATGGCACGGCTGGCCCTCGCCGCCTGAGCGGTCTCGCGCGGGGTCGAATGCGCGAACCGATCTCCCCCCTGCGGCGGCGGGGGAGAGGGGGATCATGTGAAGCATGGCGAAGCTGACTGGCGCGGGGCCGGGACAACAGCCCGGGCGATGCGAGGAATCCGTCGCCGGAATCAGCCTCCGCCGCTTCCGTCCGGAATAGGGCCGGTCGGAAGCGCCCGGTCGGGATCGGGCGGCGGCGCTCCTATCCTCCTCGCTTCGATGTCGCGGGAGACATCGTCGATCATCTTCCAAAGCAGATTCGATTCGGTCCGCCGCACAATCTGGCTCCGGATGCGTTCGATCCGCGCGGCGGCTGCGTCGGCATGTCCGCGTCGGAGCTCGACGAGCGCAAGACCGAAGTCGGCGTATAGCGTGCCGATCGAAATATCTTGCAAGCTCCGCAACTGCCGGAAGGCCTGCTCCGCTTCATCGAAGCGCCCGGCCTCGACGTGCGCGATGCCGATCCGCGGGAGCGTTTGGTAACCCTCTCCCTCGCCGCCGTACGACCTCATCAGCCTGTCGGCTTCGAGATAGGCTTCGAGAGCAGCGTCGGCGTCGCCCGACCGGAGGGCGATGTCGCCGAATGCCATGTTCACGCGAGCCTCTATCCAGGGGGAGCAGGGGATGCCGCGTGCCTCCCCGATGAGCCGGCTCGCAGCATCGATATCCCCGCCCTCCAGGTCGATACGCGCGCTCCATGCGTGACCGAGCGCGAGAAGATCCTCGCGCTGCGGAGACGGGCACGCGGCAGCCAGCCGCAGCCCGCTTTCGACTTCCTGCTTGGCTGCGGCGAGCTGTCCCTCCTCCACCTCCGTCCAGCTCAGCGCGTCGATGCGGAGCAGAGCCTCTTCGGCGACGCGGCCTTGCTGATTGAGATAGGCCACGGCTCGCTCGACATAATCGAGGCGGTCTTCGTTCAGGAATCTGCTGTCGAGATAGTGCACGAGCAACATCGTGAACTCGACGGCGGTCGCAGGAGTGAGCTCGAATTCGCGGCGGATCACGTCGCGGATGATCGGCCATTCGGCGTCGATCTCGCGCATGCCATCGCTGACGAGAGCGTTCCAGTACGGCACGTCGGGGCGTGTACGCACGATCCGACGCTCGAGGAAATGGCGGTAGAAGGCCGTCAGGCCTCCAGCGGC